>JAGLSW010000587.1 GCA_023135565.1 Candidatus Aminicenantota bacterium
CACGGGGTTTAGAAGCAAAAGCGCTGTTCTGCCGATCGCCCCTCATAGGCTCCCTGCGCCGCAGGCTTGTTAAATCCGGTATTTGTGATAAAATAAGTCCATGAAAAAGATTACTGCCCTGGTCTCTATTCTTTTCCTGTGCTCTGCCCTTTGGGGCGGCGAAACCGCAAAAAATAACTACGAAGATTATATCGTTATAAAATATTTGCTCACCAGTGGAGATTATACCGGGGCCGAAACTGTGATCGATAATTATCTAAAAAAATACCCCGATGACCCTTTTATTTTAACGGAAAAAGCGGGTATACTAAAAAATATTAAAAACGATTACAAAAATGCATTAAAATTAATCGAAAAATCAAAAAAAATATATCCCGGTTATTATTATTCCAATTACCTGCACGCTTCCCTGCTTTTCGCCGGGTATATCGAACAAAAAAAAAATAAACATTTGGTGGATAAAGCAGCAGAGTATTTAAAAATATCGCTGCAAAATAACAAAGATTTTTACAGCAGTTACTATTTGTTGGGCGTTATTTTGAGCGAAACCGGCAAGTACGAAGAATCTAATAAATATTTCGAACTCTCTAACCGCCTGCGGGAAACCCCGGAAGCTTATTATAATCTTTCCTTCAACTATAAAGAATTAGGCGACCTGGAAAAAGAACTGAAAACCTATAAGAAAATCCTGGAATTCGACTCTAATAATTACAATATTATCTATACCCTGGCACGAGCTTACCTCAAAAAAAAGGATTTTGAAAAAGCAACCGCATATCTAAAAAAACTTTTTTTACGGAACCGGGAAAATAAAGATATATCTCTTAAATATCTTTACGCCCTCTTTGCATCCGGCAAGAGGGATAAATTTTTAGAAATTTCAGAGAAAATCGATATTTCCGGTTCTTCGCTGCTGCTTTATGCCAGGGCCTTTGTTTTAAGTACTAAGGACAGGTTTGCCGAGGCGGAAAAACTGCTGCAGCAGGTAAAAGATAAAGACCTGAAGGCCAACATACTGCTTGCCGATATCTATTACCGGAAACAGGAATACTACCGGGGCTATCGACTTTTACAAAAAATCCCCCGGCAGGAACGGGATACTATCTATTATTCGCTGCTGTTGGAGATGTTGTCGGGCTTAAACCTGAACCGGAAAATCAGCGCGGTTTTCGATTTTTTGAAAAAGGATAAGGCCACCCTGGGAAAATTGGCTGTGGAGGATTATTACAATATTCTTCTCGCTTTCAGCAGCCTGAAAGAGATAGAAAACATACGCCGGGCCGTACGCCTTTTTTATGAAACCCGCCGGGATAAGCCCGGCTGTTTAGACGAACTGCTCAGGCTTTTGCGGCGTTTTTCCCAGGGCAGAGAGATCGCGGTAGAGAAGTTAAAATTTCGATCCAACTTGTTTTTAATCATCGGGTTGTATAAAAGCCTGAGCCGGTATGACAAAGCGGCTTCCCTATTAAAAAAAGTCATTAAGCTGAAGACTATAATGGACCCTTAAAATTGG
>JAGLSW010000588.1 GCA_023135565.1 Candidatus Aminicenantota bacterium
AGGCAGAGTAATTTCATGGTAGTAGGAGAAAGATAAAATTATGAATGAAGAAACAAATCCGCTGACAGGATTGGAAATAGCAGTTATCGGCATGTCCGGCAGGTTCCCGGGCGCGGACAATATTAACGAATTCTGGGAAAACTTAAAAAATGGCGTAGAATCTATTTCTTTCTTTTCCGACGAGGAATTGGAAGCCGAAGGCATCGATCCGCAGTTGATAAAAAACCCCAACTATGTAAAAGCCAGGGGCGCTTTAGCCGACATCGAACATTTCGACGCTTCTTTTTTCGGTTTTACTCCCAGCGACGCAAAAGTTCTCGATCCCCAAACCCGGTTGTTCTTAGAATGTTCCTGGGAAGCTTTAGAAGATGCCGGCTATGATCCCGGTTCTTATAACGGGTACATCGGGCTGTATGCCGGAGCTTCGGACAATTTTCCCTGGCAAGCCGAAACCCGGCTGACTTTGGCGCAGCACCCGGATCAATTCCTGGCATTAATATTAAATAACAAAGATTCCATGAGCTTGTTGGTCTCTTATAAGCTCGATCTAAAAGGCCCCAGTTTTACCATGTTTACGGCATGTTCCAGTTCCTTGGTCTCGGTTCACCTGGCCTGCCAGGCCATATTGAACGGCGAATGTGATATGGCTTTAGCCGGGGGCGTAACCGTGACCATTCCCAATAAAACCGGCTATTTATACCAACCGGGTCTGATCTTCTCGCTGGACGGGCGCTGCCGTGCCTTTGATGCCGCTGCCAAAGGAACGGTTTTCGGCAGCGGAGTCGGCATCGTTGCTTTAAAACGGCTCGAAGAAGCCGTTGAAGATAGGGATAATATTTATGCGGTTATTAAAGGTTCGGCGATAAATAATGACGGCCTGCGAAAAGTGGGTTTTACCGCCCCAAGTATCGAAGGCCAGGGGGAGGTCATACGCACCGCCCAACAAATGGCCCAGGTGGAAGCGGAAAGTATCACCTACGTGGAAACCCACGGCACCGGCACCGAATTAGGCGATCCGGTGGAAATCGAAGGATTAAAATCGGCTTTTGACACGAAGAAAAAGAATTTTTGCGCCATCGGCTCCGTTAAAACCAATGTAGGACACTTAGACAGCGCCGCCGGGGTGACCGGGTTCATAAAGGCGGCGCTGGCCCTAAAGCACCGGCTCATCCCGCCTTCCCTCCATTTCGAGACCCCTAATCCCAGGATCGATTTTGAAAATAGTCCTTTTTATGTAGTGACTGAAGCGACGGAATGGGAAAACGACTCCTCACCGGGTGGCCCGCTGAGGGCCGGGGTGAGTTCTTTCGGTATCGGCGGCACCAATGCCCACGTTGTGTTAGAGGAATGGGCGGCGGCCCGTATCCCCCCCGGTTCTCCAGGCGATTCTCCCCGGTTACTGCTGCTGTCCGCCAAAACCCCGGCAGCCTTAGACCGGATGACCGAAAATTTTATTACCTATCTACAGGAGAAACCGGCCGCAAATCTTACTCATGTGTCATATACGCTGGCAGTGGGCAGGAAGCACTTTAGATATAGAAGAATGGCGGTTTGTTCATCGATGAAAGAAGCCATCGACGGTTTCTCTTCCCAGGTGGCCGCGGGGATGCACACCCTGGCCCAAAAAGACGACCTGGAGATTAGCGAAACCGGCTCCGGGGCGGATGCGAAAGCCCTGGAAAAAATCGGCCGGTCATGGCTTACGGGTGAACGTTTCGATTGGAAAGCCCTGTATACCGGCGAAGAGGGCCGCCGCATATCGCTGCCCACCTATCCCTTTGAAAAAGAACATTATTGGGTGGAGGGCCGCTTATGGAAAATGATGAGTCAAACAGGAGAGCAGTTGGCCTTTCCAGGGGTGGCCCCGGAAGGGCAGCAGGTTGTTGAAAACAAAGGCGAAGCGCCTGCCCGGGACATGAAACCCAGGCCCCATTTAATGAATCCTTACACGGCACCCGGTAACCAGGTAGAAGAAAACATATGCGAAGCCTGGAAACAGTTATTCGGGTTTGCTAAAATAGGTATCGATGACGATTTCTATGAACTGGGTGGAGACTCTACCAAAGCCATCACCCTGACATCTATGCTCGGCAAAATCGGCATCGCTGTTACCATAACGGACATCCTCTCTAATGCCACCATCAAACAGTTGGCTGCATTGATTAATGAAAAAATGAAGACCGATGATCTGGCAGAGGAAATTTTTGAAAGGCGGCAGTTGGAGAAGCTGGATTGCCTGGAAAAACTAAATAAAGGTCGTAATAAAAGGAATATTTTTATTGTCCACAATAATACCGGTTTGGTGAGTCAATATAAGGAACTGGCTGTATTACTGGAAGGCACGTTCAACGTGTACGGTATCCAGGCCAGGGGCTGTACACCGGCTGGCCAAATGCCGCAAACCCCGGCGCAAATGGTGGCTGATTATATCGAACAAATCTTGTTTTTTCAAGAGCAGGGGCCCTATATTATCGCCGGGTGCGGCGGCGGTTGTGCCCCGGCCTTTGAAATGGGCGCCAGGCTGGAAAAATCGAACCGCAAGGTAGAAAAAATAGTGCTGCTGGATTCACCTATGTTTATCAGCGATAGCTTTTTCAAGGTACAAAAGAGGCTGAAGTCCTGGCCCGGTTTCGCAGTGCGGTGGTATGTCTCCCGGCAGGAAAAGAAATTCAGAAAAGAGATACGAAAAAGAAATCTTTTTATCGAGGAACAGGACGAAAAAACCGGACGCCGCGAGAAAGTACAAGGATATATGGAAGCCTTAAACAAGCGCCTTTTCTCTTTCGGGCCGGTAAAGACCTCGCTGTTAGTGCTTCAAGCCGGGGAATCACCTCATCCCGCGGCCACGCAAGAGAGGTTCGACCGTTTAAGCGAAAGCAGCGCGGCAATTATCGAGGTCCCGGGCGCGTCCGGCGGCATGTTGGAAAAACCCGCTGTGGAAAAACTGGCCCAGGTAATTTTAAACAACCTTTGAGAGGTTTAATTTTATAATGTTTTTTCAAGACCAAGTTTGAAAAGAAAACCACCCAACGGTAGGGACTCGAATTAAACAAAATTTTTCTTTACTACTATGAAATTAATATAGCCACAGAGGGCACAGAGAAAAAGCAAAAGCATAAACCACGAAGTACACGAAGAACACGAAGAAAAAAGCAAAAAACAAAAGAGATGGGCTTTTGATGATCGAGAAGCCAAAATTCCCCTCTTCGAGAGGGGTGGTTCCGAGGAACGAGGAAGCGGGGTGTGTTAGCTCGTCGAAAAGCACCACCGCTTAACCTCTCCTCCACGCGAGTGGGCTTGATTAATTTCATCGTCTCCGGGTGAGGCGCGCATTATGAAGAACTGCCATGTAACGGCAAAATAAATTTTAAGATCAAAAGGAGAACAAAATGACCTCAGCAGCAGGCGAAAAACATATCTCAAAAGAATTAGAAGACAAGCTTTATGAACAAAAGCTTTTGGAAAAATTGAATTGCATCGAGAAAATGACTGTCGGCCGTCACGACAGGAACATTTTTATTATCCATCCCAATCACGGTATGCTGTACCAGTATAAGGAATTGGCCCGGTTACTGGGGAAAAAATACAATGTCTACGGCGTTAAAGCCAGGGGGTTGGCCCCGGGAGCTACCATGCCCGAAACCCACCTGCAAATGGTCGACGAGTATGTCGAAGAAATCCTGAAAGTGCAGGACCGCGGCCCCTTTATCCTTTCCGGGTTTTGTGTCGGGAATCTCATCGCTTATATCATCGCCCAAAAATTGGAAAAACGAAAACACAAAATAGAGTACATGCTTTGTTTGGATGCCATGCACTTCATCGTGGATTATACCTATAGGCTCATGCGGATGATGAAGTACTTGCCCCGGTTTATAGAAAAAAAGTTTATGAAGATAACCGTGGAAAATTTTGAAAGAGCGCTGCGTACCAGCAAATTTACATTAAAAGAGAGTGATGAGGCCGGGTTTCGAAGAGTTAAGGTGGAAAAGTATATGGATATAGCCGGTCAACATGCTTTCTCTTTCCGTGCCGGTCTCGACGCCCCGATGCTGATACCCCACGGATTGGAATCCGACCGTCCCGGCGCCACCCTGGAGAAATTCTCCCGTTTAACTAAGGGCAAGGCCACGATTTGTAAGGTGCCCGGCACTCATACCGGCATGTTGGAACCCCCTAATGTGGAGCACCTGGCTCAATTGCTTCTGGACACCCTCGCAGGTGAAAAACCGGGGAATTAAAAAATAACGCTGCTAACCTGCATAACCGGTTAGGCAGGCTAACTGTTACTTAAATATTTTGTTCATTAACGCCATGTAATGGCTTTATATAACTCAATAAGGAGACAATCATGATAAACAAAAAACGTTTTCAGTTCATGCCACTAATACTATTATTGGCAGTTCTACTTCTCACGCTGCCCAATGCTGTATTCGGCAGCGGTGAGCCGGCTTCTAACGAACAGATCGAAAAAGAAGTCAAAAAATTAATGGATGAAGGAGATATCCCGGGACTTAGCCTCATCATCATTAGAGGCGATGAATCGGTGCATCTCAAAGGCTTAGGTTATGCCGATGCAAACAAGAAAAAACCCGTTACAGCGGATACCCTGTTTGAATTGGCCTCTTGCAGTAAAGCGTTTACCGCCCTGGCGGCCCTGCAGCTCGAAGAGCAGGGACTTATCGACTTAGACGCCCCGGTTTCCCGCTATCTGCCCTGGTTCTATGCGAACTATAAAGGGAAAAAACAAGAAATTACCATACGTCAATTTCTCCATCAAACCAGCGGCATGCCCTTCAGTTCCGTTGCCCATATCCCCAAATCTGCCGACAGCGGCGCATTGGAACAAACAATCAGGAATCTCGTAGGCATCGAGTTGGAAGATGCCCCGGGTAAGAGTTACCTTTATGCCACTGTTAATTACGATGTGGTGGGAGCCGTTATAGCCGCGGTTATGGATATGTCCTATGAAGAGTACATGCAGAAAAACCTGCTGCAGCCCTTAGGTTTAATCAACACAGTAGTGGGCAAATCCCAGGTAGGCGATAAAGAAAAAGCCGAAGGTTTTAAAACCGGTTTCTTTGCCGCCCGGCGCTACAAGGCCCCTGTTTACCGCGGCAACAATCCCGCCGGCTATATCATTTCCAATGGTCATGATGTGGCCCGCTGGCTGAAATTGCAAATCGGCATCGAGCAGCACCCCTTTACCCCTTTAATCAAAAAAACACAGCAGCGTGATCTCACGGTGCCCGCGGATAGAAATACCCTCTTAGCTTATGCCATGGGCTGGATGGAAGCCTTAGACGGCAGCGGCACCATATTGCACGCCGGTTTGAATCCCAACTTTACCAGCTTCATAGTCTTTCAGCCGGAAAAAAAATTGGGGGTAGCGGTACTGGCCAACTCCAACAGCAACTATACTCCCTATATCGCGCATGCAGTGCTGAATATGCTGGAAGGCAAAGCTCTGCCGCCCCAGATGGGCTTAGGAGACGGCATCGACAAAGGCGGCACTGTATTCTCGCTGCTGCTGGTTGTTTTCCTCTTAATCGTGGTTGGGTTCTTATTGCTGTTGATCCACGACGTTGTAAAAGGAAAACGCCGCTTCGAACCCCTCAGCCTGAAAAAATTCGCCAAATTAATCGGTACCCTGCTGCTATTGCTCCCATTCCTCGCTGCCATCTATTTGATTCCTTTCCTGTTGGGCGGCGTCCCCTGGCAAGTCGCCTTAGTCTGGTCGCCGGTCAGCATGGGGATAGCCATCGGTTTATTGCTGCTGGCATTAGGCAGCAGTTATCTCGCTTATGTAATCTCTTCTTTTTTCCCCCACCGCAACCAGTACTTAAGGTCTGTGCCCATGCTGCTGATTTTGAGTTTGCTCAGCGGCGGTGCCAATGCTGTGGTGATTTTCCTGATTACCATCTCCCTGCAAAATGTATTTAAGTTGGGTTATGTTTTGTTTTATTTTGTCCTGGCCATGCTGCTGTATCTTGTGGGCCGTAAAGAACTGCAAACCCGGCTTATCAGGATTACCTTTGATATTATTTACGATTTGCGGGTGAAGTTGGTGGAGAAAATATTCAACACCTCTTATCAAAAATTCGAAAAGTTGGACAGGGGCCAGGTATTGGCCACCCTGAATAACGACACCAACCAATTAGGCCAGGCAGCCAACTTTTTCGTGAACGTAGCCAGCAGTTTAATTACTGTGATCGGCGCCTTTATGTTCCTGGCAACCATTGCCTTCTGGACCACCTTAGTCACCATGCTTGTGATTATCGTAGTGGGTACGATCTATTCTATCGTCACCGGGAGAGCCAATGTATTGTTTGAAAGAGCCAGGGATACCCAGAATGAATATTTCAGCACCTTAGACGGCATGAATACCGGCTTTAAAGAGTTGAGCCTCCATTCGGCCAAGAAAACCGCTTATAAAGGAGAAGTAGAAGGTATTTGCGACAGGTTCCGCCAGGCTGCCGGAGACGCCATGGTAAAATTCGTCAACGCCTTTATGGTAGGGGAGTCCATGCTGCTCATCGTTTTGGGAGCAGTGGGTTTCGGTATACCTGTATTAATGCCGAATATCCAGGCCGCTACTTTAATGAGTTTCATTATGGTGCTGCTTTATTTAATCGGGCCTGTGAACGGTATTTTAAACTCCATCCCCGGCATCGTGCAAGTACGGGTCGCCTGGGGCCGGATAAAGAGATTGGAGCGTGGAATTCCCGCCAATATACTTCCCGTTAAAGCAGGGGAAGTGATAGAGCGCCCTGCCGATGTCAACAGTATTACAGCCAGCCAGGTATTCTTCGAGTATGAATCGGAAGACGAGGGTGAAAAATTCTCAGTCGGCCCTGTAAATTTTGACGCTAAGAAAGGGGAAATCGTATTTATCGTCGGTGGTAACGGCAGCGGGAAGACAACACTGGCCAAATTATTGACCGGTTTGTATGAACCCAGTAAAGGAACCGTTTCTATTACCAATGGAAAGCCTGTACAGTTAGGTGAATATTTTTCTGTAGTATTTGGAGACTTTCATCTTTTTGAGAAACTGTATGATGTGGATCTTGAAGGTAAAGAGGAAGAAGTGAAGGAATATTTGGAGATGCTGCGCCTGCAGGAGAAAGTAAAGATAGAAGACGGTTCGTTCAGTACCATTGAACTTTCCGGTGGTCAGCGCAAGCGGCTGGCGCTGCTGCGTTGTTATTTAGAAGACCGGCCGATTTATCTTTTCGATGAAGTAGCAGCCGACCAGGATCCCGGTTTCAGGAAGTTCTTCTATCGTACATTATTGCCCAAAATGAAAGAAAGGGGCAAGATCGTGATTGCCATTACCCATGACGATCATTATTTTGATGTAGCTGACCGGGTAGTGAAGATGGACATGGGCAAGATCGAGCTTGTAGAGGATAGTGCCGGTTTGAATATAACAAAATAGTCAAAAATAAACTTTTTTTAGACTGAGCCTAAAAAAAGCCACATAGCGACTGGTGGCCCGGGATATGTAAAATATGTTCCGGGCTCACCGGGAAATGGCATGAAGAAGGGCTGTGTATTCCCCTGTGTCTGATACGCAGAGGGAGCAGCTCTTTTTTGTGCAGTGACGAGGAGGAGTCTGTCCGGGGGGACAGCCAACACTGCGTTTCTTTCAGGGAGGACGCCTGCCGGGCGCAGCCTTCGTCAGTTATTAGCCCCAGCTCCAGCATTCAGGCCCCAGCTAAAAGGGTACTGGTGAACTCTTCGCCGGTACATGGTGGCTCTCCGGCGTAACATGCTCGATCTCCTCCTCCGAGGTTACATGGGAAAATTGGTCAATTTGACCGGCAACTGCCTCCTGACAACACAATTACCGCTTTTTGCCTTTAAAACCATGCGATATTGTGTTACCATATGCGATAATTAAATTTTGGAGTTGTCAATGATATTTTTTTCAAGGTTTATGGCTTTTTTTCAATCTATGCACTCAGTCCTCAACCCGAAAATTGACCTGACTTTAGAGAATTTTGCCCTACGCCAACAATTGGCTGCGTTTAAAAAAAAGAATCCCAGGCCGAAATTATACCGGTTAGATCGTATTTTATGGGTATTACTTAGAATGTATTGGCATAGATGGCGGAGCGCTTTACTTTTTGTTAATCCGGAAACCGTGGCCGGATGGCATCGTAAAGGTTTCAGACTCTACTGGAAATATATTTCAAATAGAGGAAAAGGAAAAGGTAAACATAAGATCGACAAAGAGATAAGGAATCTCATTCATAAATTGGCGAATGAAAATCCCACCTGGAGAGCGCCGCGAATTCACGGCGAACTGTTAAAGTTGGGCTTCCGGGTTTCGGAACGAACGGTTTCCCGGTATTTGCCGAAAAGGGAGCCATCGGGCGATAAGATTAAGAAATGGCTGACTTTTTTAAATAATCACAGGAAAGGCATTATGGCAATGGATTTTTTCACTGTACCCACGTTTTTTTTTCGGCAGCTTTATTGTTTTTTTATTATTCATCATGACAGGCGAAAAATAATTCATTTTAATGTGACGTTTAATCCAACAGAGGAATGGGTAAAAAAGCAGTTAAAGTCGGCTTTTTCTTTGATCGAGTCGCCTAAATACATGATTTATGACCGGGATACAATTTTTTCGGCCCTAATAACAGGAACTCTAAAAAGCTTTTCTATCGATCCTGTGCGGACTTCATTTCGCTCGCCCTGGCAGAACGGCACTGCCGAACGCTGGATCGGCAGTGTGCGGTGGGAGTTGTTGAATCATGTGATCGTATTGAATGAGGGGCATCTGTACAGGCTGCTCGAAGAATATATCGACTATTACCATAATGACCGGACGCATTATAATCTCGATAAAGACCCGCCCAACACACGCCCGGTCCAGGAAAGGACTTCCGAAAGTGACCGGGTGATTGCGCTGCCCCGGCTCGGCGG
>JAGLSW010000589.1 GCA_023135565.1 Candidatus Aminicenantota bacterium
GAACAAAACTTTTGTTTAAAAAAGCGAAAAGCCCCCTATAAAAGCTTTGAATTTTTCTTTTTCCAAAACTGAACACTTACGTGCCACGGGGTTGAGAATTTTTGTTTAATGTGATATTTATAATAAATGATTATTTCTGTAAGCAGGAGAACCGATATCCCGGCTTTCTTTTGCGATTGGTTCCTCGGTCGCGTAGAAGAGGGCTACGCGCTGGTGCGCAATCCCATGAACCCTACCCTGGTAAGCAAAGTCTTACTGACCCCGGAAACGGTAGACTGTTTCGTTTTCTGGACCCGGAACCCGGCGACTTTACTCGAAAAATTAGACCGCTTAAAAGATTATCATTATTATTTTTTAATTACGATTACCGCTTACGGCACGGACTTAGAAAAAAACCTGCCGGCAAAAGAAAAAATAATCGAGAGTTTCAAAAAACTGTCAAAAAAAATCGGCCGGGAAAGGGTGATCTGGCGTTACGACCCGATCCTGTTAAGCAACCGCATCGACTGCGAGTATCACTATACGCATTTCGAGCACCTATCCTCCCGCCTGGAATCTTACACCGGCAAATGCATTATCAGTTTCTTAGATATGTACAACAAATGTAAAAGGAACCTAACCGGTTTTCAAATCAAAATGCCGGACGATAAAGAGATGCTGGAACTGGCGGGGAATCTATGCCTGACTGCTCGAAAATACGGCATGGAAATGTCGGCCTGCGCCGAAGATGTCGATCTATCGAGCGTGGGCATTCTTCCCAATAAGTGCATCGACGATGAATTAATCGCCAAAATCAGCGGCAGGGAGCTAAAGCTAACTAAAGATAAATACCAGCGCAAAACCTGCGGCTGTGTCCGAAGTGTTGATATCGGAGCTTATAATACCTGCCTGCACCACTGTCTTTATTGTTATGCCAATTCCAATCAAAAATCGGTAAAACAGAATGTGGCCCGGCACGACGTGGATTCCCCGCTCCTGTTCGGACAGGTGACCGACCGGGATAAAATAGTACCCAGGAGGTCGGCGACCCCAACCTATAAGGGGCTGCCTATCGCTGCTCATTAGGCCAGTAACATCTCTATCATATTCACACAGCACTTTTAGATTACCGTTTTCATGCCCAGGGGGGTGCCGCGGGTGAATGTGTGAATTTCATCCAACTTGCGATAAAATGATTAACGAATCATTTCTTTTCCTCGAACAACCTTTTCCATAAATCCGAAAGATTTAAACGATGGATCCATTTTTGTAAGTATTCCATATCCAGGTTATTCTTTATGGATTATATTAAATGATGAATCGGGAACAATTCATTGACCTGCATACATTCCCCTTTCTTTCATACGTTTTTTTACTTTCTCCGCTATCCCGGCACCGTAACAATTCTTTATGAAAAGAATTTTTAGCTCATTATCGCTTAAACCGGGATTCGCCTTTTTCAAAGCTTGTTTAGATAAAGCGATCATCTTTTGAGACAAAGACAACGTTATGGTAAATCGTTTGCCTGCTCCTGCTTCTCTTAATAGATTTACCTGGACATTTTCCACTTCCGTGGGAGTGTCCCGGTAATATGATAAACCGGCTATCTTTTCCGTTAATGTTTTCATGTCTATAATTATATTTAAAAACGACACGATTTCAAGAAAACACAACGAAGAAAACAAGAATAAATAGAAAAAACGAAAATCGGGGAGCGGCGCCTCCGTTTTCTCCCTTAGTTATTCGCAGGGTAGTGTGCCATTACATGGCGGTAATAAACAACATGTTGTACATATTTCAAGTTCCCACAGTTAGGTGTTTTTTTTTCAAGCTCAGTCTTGAATAGGCAGTGTCTTAGTAGTAAAGGAGAAACCGAATTCGGCTAATTCTTCCAATAAAGCAGGGTAGATGTGAGGGAGGGTCGGAGGCATGTGGGCCCCCACGGCATTTATTTTTCCTTCCAGGAATAGTTTAGCAGCGATGGCAATAGGTAGTCCTACGGCCCTGGACATGGCGGAGTCGTCGTAGGGTATTCCTCTTGCGACCATAGTTGCCGTCCGTTTTTCCTTTTTATTCCCGGGGAATTCGGCTGTGGCTTCGATATGAATGATAATCATATCCCTGCCGTGGGGCTTGTAGCTCATCTTTTCCAACATCCGGTCCAGCAGGACGTCCTGCCCGGTTCCTTTTTTTATCCTGATTTGCCGGTTTTCCATGAGTCCCAGCCATTTATAGCGGTGAATAAAATCGGCAAACTTATTAATATGCAGGAACCGTGCCATTTTCTCCTCGATATTGGCGTTATTGCCCGATCCTACCAGGGAAGCGGTTAATTGCAGGTAGGTTTTCCCGGAAAAATCTTCGACTTTTTCGTTATCGAAAAGACCGAGATTAATTAAATACCTCATAAAGTTGCAATAACCGGGATATCGTAATAAGCCCCGGTAAAAAGATGCGCTTTCCGGGTCCAGTCCGAAGTGTTCCATGTATTTCCGGCAGTCTTTATTGGGATAAGTCTCAAAAGTGCCCAGGTCTTCGATGTCTACATAATAAAAGCTCTCGAATAATTTTTTACCGTGAATGTCGATTTTTTTACCTTTTTCGTAGTAGATCGCCCCGGTCTGGGAGGCAGTAAAAAGAGTACGCGGATCCCAGGAAAACTTATATCCGATAGGGTTGTTATTGAACTTGAACGAGGGTAATCCGCTGCCAAAGGATTTTAAACCGGTTACTTTTCCACCATCTTTGCGAATATTGTCTAAGAGCATCATGGTTCCTAAGTGGTCGATGCCCGGGTCTTCCCCTATTTCATTCAATATAAGTATCCCTTTCTGCCGCGCTTCGTCCGCCAAAGCCAACAATTCCGGGGTTTCATAGGAGGTGGTCAACATGCTTTTCCCGTTACGTAAGCACGACTTTGCTACATGGGGGTGTACAGGTTTCGGGACCATGCTTAAAACAACGTCCGCCTCTGCGATAACTTTATCTAATTTATAGGAATCCGTGACACTGATTTCCACGGCTTTTCCCTTTGGCCGGTCCCCGATTACTTCCCGGGCCCGGGCAATCACTTGATCTACCATGGTCACGTAATAACCGCATTTGTCCAACAAATAGCGGGCAATCGGTCCTGTCATCATGCCGGCGCCGATAACGGTAACTTTTTTCATATTTTTCCTCACATTTTTTCTATTAGGGGATTTTTATCGCCTGTCGTTTAAAAACATAGCCGAATTCTTCGAGTTCGTGGAGTACGGGTTTGTATAGTTCCGGGAGAGTCGGAGGCATCATACATCCGCTGCCTGTTATTTTTCCCGACAGGATGAGCTTTGTCGCAATAGCGGCGGGAAGCGCCACAGCCCGGGACATGGCCGAATTTGCATTGGCAACGCCTTCAACTACCATGGCTGCCGTCCTTTTTTCTTTTCTGCGCCCGGGAAAGGCGGCAATAACTTCGACATATATGATGATCATATCTTTTTCATGGGGTCCGAATTTCATTTTTTTCAGCATCCTGTACAAGAGAACGTCGAGGCAGCTTCCTTCACGGATATCCACAAGCCTGTTTTCCAGTAAGCCGAGCCATTTTAAACGATGAATAATATCGGCATTTTCATGAACATTGAGGTATTTAGCTATATCCTTTTCGAGGTTGTCCGTGGATTTGGCGTCTATCATGGATGCCATTAGCTGCCTGTAGGTTTTGCCCACATATAGTTGCGATTCCTTAGAGTCGAAAAAACCTAATTCCTTTATATTTCTCATGGTATTACAGTAGCCGCTGTACCTTAAAAGGCCGCGGTAACAGGTTACATTTTCATCCAATCCGAAAGGCTTCAAGTATTTTTTGCAATCTTTATTAGGATATGTTTCAAAAGTTCCTAAACCGTCGATGTCCATCAGCCAAAAATGCTCGAATAGTTTTTTGCCGTCCACTTCGATGCGCTTTCCCTTATCATAATATGCCGCACCGGTTTGGGCTGCCACAAATACCGTATTGGGATCCCAGGAGAATTTATACATCAGGGGATTATTGTTGTGAGAATAGGCCGGTAAGCCGCTGCCATAGGATTTTAAACTTATAACATGACCACCTTCTTCCTTAATCTCATCCAAAATTAATTGAGTGCCGAAATGATCTATACCCGGCACTTCACCCAATTCGTTGAGAATCATAATTCCCTTTTCCTTTGCCTCTTTATCCAGCGCTAAAAGTTCGGGGATTTCATAAGCGGTGGTCAACATCGTTTTACGGCAGCGCAGGCAGGCTTTAGCCACATTGAGGTGTAAGTTCTTCGGTACCATGCTAATTACGATATCCGTTTTTTTTATCATTTTGTCGATGCTCTTCGCTTCTCCTGCTTCCCAGCGAATGGCATGTCCTAAGGGCCTGCCGTTAATGACGGTTTCAGCCCGGGAAACAGTTCGATTGAGCATAGACACCTCATAGCCGCATTCGTCGATAAAGTAATCGACCATAGGCTTGGTCATTCGCCCTGCTCCGATTATGGCTACTTTCTTCATTTGTACTGCCTCCTTTTTCTACCGGGATTTGAAATTCGATGTTTTTTAAAACAAGACAGCATTATAATACGAAATCATACTTTTGACAATAGAGAAAACGGGGCCGGGAAACACAAAAGCGGGCAAAAAAACTGCTGCCGACGATCTTCATACTTGCAAATACGATCTTAAAAAGATAAATAACAAACTCCCCCGGGCATCAAAACAATCTCCTAAACATCGAATCTCCCCGTCCAATCAGCATCTCCAGGATTATAGGGAAAAATAAAAAATCGCACCTTTATCCTTCTCACCCTCTGCCCGGATTCTTCCGTTATGCTTCAAGATTATCCTTTCTGCAATCGATAGGCCGATACCGCTTCCTGGGAATTCTTTGCTGCTGTGCAATCTCTGGAAGGGATTAAAGAGTTTATCTTTATATTCCATCTTAAAGCCGGCGCCATTATCCTTTACAAAAAATTCTCGAGTCCCCTCCATGTCCTTAACACCGAATTCTATCCTGGCCTTTTCTTTTTGTGCCGTAAATTTCACGGCGTTACTGAGAAGGTTTTGCAAAACGATAGTGATTAGATGTCTATCACCCCGGGCGCGGATATTATCCGCTGTGATAAATTCTATATTTCTCTTTGGCTGCGCTGCCTGAAATTCTGCCGCGATCTTCCTGACCAGGGCGCTCATATCGATCTCCCTGCTGTCCATCTCATAGGTAGTGATGCGCGAAAGTCTGAGCATATCGTCGATAAGGGTTCCCATCCTCTGCGCTCCATTACAAATCCGGTCTAAGTAATCCTTCCCCTCATCATCTAATTTATCATAATAATCTTCAAGAAGGGCCTTTGAGAAGCCATCGATTGCCCGTAAAGGCGCCCGCAGATCATGAGAAACCGAATAGTTGAAGCTTTCCAGTCCTTTGTTTGCCGTTTCAAGTTGATCGCGCGCCTTTTTAAGTTCGGCCGTTCTTTCCTGTACACGCAGTTCCAGCCTGTCATGTGCTTTTTGCAAGTCCGCTTCCGCTCTTTTTTGATCTGTAACGTCATTCATAATAGTCAACAAACATTCTCTACCCCGGTACTCGAAAACTCCCGCGGAATACAATCCTTCACGTATCTCGCCTTTTTTTGTTCGCACTGCTATTTCGAAATTTTTAACGAAGTCCTTTTCTCTAACAGATTGCACAATCGCTTCTTTGCGGCTGTAATCCACATAGAAGTCAAGCTCAGCAGATGATTTGCCGATTACTTCACTTTTTTCATAACCGAGGGTTTGCAGGAACATCTCATTAACGTCAATAAACTCACCGCTGTCTAAAAACGAGATCGCCATAAGAGACGCGCCGGAACGGAAAGCGTTGGAGAATTTCTTCTCACTCTCCCGCAGTTCCTCCTCGATCCTTAAATTGACAATCGCTCCGCCAATTTGCGCAGTGATCGTTTCGAGAGCGTTTCGAGAAAAAACGGGCACATCGTCAAGACTGTGTGAAGCAACATTCATACAACCCAAAATTTTATCCTTGTAGCTTATGGGAAGTACAGCGATAGCATATAAGTGCTCTATTCGTTCCCGTTCGGTAAGGGTTATATCGATTTTTTCAAATTGACCGTAAACCGGTTTCCCGGCCATTACAAGTTTCGCGTGATCCGCGTCCGCGTCATAATGACCGGTTGCCTCGATAAAAGCAGCAGGGAGTCCTTTGTGATACGCCATGTCAATAGCTCCCGAATTCTCATCCACAAGATAAATCCCCCCGCAGTCCATCTCCGAAGCTTCCAGCGCCGCATCGAGGCATAGTTTCAAACCATCGTCAAAACTAACCTCTGTACTAAGCGCTATGGCAAGGTCCCGCTGCACCCGGAAAAGTTTCTCGATCTTTTTGTCGCCGGGGCTATCTGTCGATGAAGATCGAGTTTCGTTTATCTTGCCATTTTTGTTTTTTTGTCCTGTCATAATTGCCTCCTTTTAAGTTTATCGTGTTTTTTACTTAAGCTCAAAACATAGAATTCAAAAAGCAGGCGGCGGGGGTCGGCGACCGGGTTCTATAGTGCCATATTTTCCTGTGGAAAATCTTATCGAGAAGTACCTTTTTCACTGTCTTTAGAAAAAGAGAATTTTTCAAACACATAGATATTTTAAAGAAATTCTTCGCCAATGTCAATAACAAAAAAAAATTAAACAAAATTTATTTGAATTCTTTTGTTCGAACGCTTACTTTTACACAGATAAACTTCTTTACACAGGGGGAGTTTTTTGAGCTTAATCTCGAAAAATCCTTATTCATAATGGGTCCACATCCTGATGATTTTTTTAATTTTTTTTTCTTTGATTATTTGATAAATCAGGCGATGTTTAATATTAATCCTTCTCGAATTCGCGCCACTCAGATCTCCAACCAGCTTTTTATAGGGAGGCGGTTTTTTAAATGGATCCTCTTGCAAAATATCTAATAACTTTTTTGCCTTTTCTTTCAGGCCTGACCCGGCCAGTTTTTGCGCATCTTTTTGAGCTTGTTTTGTGTAGACTATTTTCCAGTTCACCAGTCTAATTTCCCGGAACACTCTTCAACAGGAGTTTCTAAACCCTCCTTGATAGATTCTTTCATTCCCGGGATAGACGATAAATATAGTGTTTCTTGTATATCTTGCCAATCTTCTTCGGAAATCAAAACTGCGTTTGCTCTTTTACCCGTGATGGTGACCGGTTGGTGGGAAATTGTTATGTCATCAATGAGTCTGTATATTTTCGACCTGGCTTCTGTTGCTGTAATTGTTGTCATTTTACACCTCCTTTATATGATACGTTAAAACGTACGTTTTGTCAACTTTTGATGTCGTTTCATAAGGCTCTTTTTTGCCCGTCCCTTTTTTACAGTCCCTGAAATATCATTTCAGCATTAAACGATTTTCTATATGATTTAGAAATGGCTGTGGTGGTAGTAGTGTTCTTCATTGCCGTGGCTGATCATATCGATGATTACGGCTGCTGCCAGTATGACGACGTCATCTTCGCCGGGAACGATCTCTATTCTATAGGTATCGCCCCAGGACAGCCATTTTTTTGAAATAAAAGCAACTCCTCTTCCGTTCCGTATGAAGGTGTAGCGATGATCAGTGAAGTTCCCTTTCACGATATAATCATTAGGACCTGGAATATCTATGATGAACTTATCTTTAAATAAAGTGATTTTCTTTACTACCCTGGCTAATAACTCCTTGTTCCGGTAGATTTTATACTGCTTTTTAAAACTGAATACTTTTTGTTTAATATAGGCCAATTCATTTCCATCCATATCAAAAAATTTCAGCTTGTCGCCGAAAGAAAAAACTTTTTCTTTCACATAGAACATTGGATTTTTATATTCATCCCTGATGACAAAGCGATCAGCTATAGTCCAGATTTTTTGTTTCATGAAGTATCTTTTCATCTGGTTCCTTTGGGCATCCGGAGGTATATGGGTTACGGGTCTGTCATGCATAGCAGTCGTACAGTTGCTAAAGAAGAAGAGTAACAACCCGGTTAGAAATAAGCAAAATAAGTTTAATGTTTTTTTTGACGTTTTGATTCCTTTAGATTGTTTCATAATGGCCTCCTTTACAATTTACTGTTTTTTTCCGGTTCGCGAACCAGGTATAATTGTAGCAATTTATTTTCCAGGTTTTTTTGGATTAAATGTCCCATTTATGTGACAACGATTCACCTGGGGATCATCACCTGGGGGCCAGGTCCTGAAATTTAGCATTCGCTGCAATCAATCGGAAAATGCTAAAATGAAAGACCTGATCCCACTAATCTTACCGGTATTAATCAAAAATCAACGAACAAACTTAACTGTTCAACCTCTTTGGGTTTGGTATATCACGGATTTTCATTAAAAAAATGTAGGTGCTACTTTTAGGGTTACCGATTTTCTCAAATTCCCGATAATCCTTTACAGTCAATCCTTTCCGATCCTCCCAAAAACCAATCCGGCCAAATAACAGCCACCCTTTACCGTTGAGCCAAAGATATATAAGCCCACCACAAAATACCTCAACAAAATTACACCTAATTCCCCAAAAACACCATCAATAAACAGCTTGCGAATATTTTAATAAATCAATGAGGTTTTTGTTATGCGCTTTAAAGATAATCGCTTGACATTTAATTTAAATAATGATAGTATGTATCATGAAATTTGATATGAACGGCTTCTTCAACAAACCAATAAACACCGAACAAAAAAGATATGAAGCTTTACGCGCTTTTTACATCGATAAACTTTCAGCTAAACAAGTGGCCGAAAAGTTCGGCTTTACTACTGCTTACTTTA
>JAGLSW010000059.1 GCA_023135565.1 Candidatus Aminicenantota bacterium
GGGCCAGTCAATCAATAATCGTTTATCAACCCTGAAAATTAGCAAGATTGTGCCACTAACGCAGCAATTCCCCATAGAAAGGAGAATTCTCGATAGCTCTTTTAGAGTTTACGAGCACATTCCCCTCTTGAGAGGGGTGGTTCCGATTGTCGAGGAACGAGACAAGAGGAAGCGGGGTGTGTTAAATCTTCGCAAAAAAACAAGATTTTCACTGATTAGTAGTTCAGAGGAACTCAAGAGAACTCAGGTTTAGGAGGAGCTCGAAAACTCTCAGGCAAGAGCTTAAGCTCCTCAAAATTCGCGAGAACTTTTCTTAACCTGAGCAATAAAAGCTCATCTGAGCGCTTCTTAAGATCATCCTGATCTCTTCTTGATTTCATCTGAGCCCTTCTTGAGATCATCCTGATCTCTTCTTGAGCTCATCCTGAGCGCTTCTTGAGACCTACTTGATCTCTATCTTCTTCCTGAAAAGCCTTCTTCTTTTATGGTTTTCGGTTCTAAAATGTTTCCACTGGCCATGGATTTTCGTATTGGTTTCCAATTCCGGGTTCGATTCCACCCAGTCGAACTTGCGCTCCATAATCGATTCCGCCAGCGCCAGCAGCAGCATAAGATCGGCGCCCATGCCCCGGTACTTTTTCAATATGCCGGCCAGGTAAAGGTCTACGATTTTGTTGTCCTTCCTGGCTGCCGCCCTGAGAATATGGAACCAGCCGAAAGGCAGCAGTTTGCCTTTCGCTTTTTGAAAACCCTTCGATAAACTGGGCAGCGCCAGTATAAAACCCACCGGCTCGCCCTCTTTATTCGCTACTACTTTCAACAGGTCTTTGTTTACCATGGGGAAATACTTGGTTACATAGTAGCGCACCTGTTTTTCGGTGATAGGCACCGAACCGTAAATCTCGTCGAAAGCTTCATCTATCAAGTGAAAGAGTTTCCCGATCAAGGGTTTTATCTCACTCTTCTTTTTAAATTTTAAAATGTGGAGGCTGCTCCTTTTTTTGAGTTTTTCCGCGATGCGCAGCAGTTTTTCGGGCATCCCGGTATCATAAGGGGGGAAGCCTTTAAACTCTATCCAATCGATCTCTTTTTCAAAACCGTATTTGCTCACATACTCAGGATAATAAGGATAATTATAATAAACCGCGATGGTGGGCAGTTGGTCATAACCTTCGATCAGCATTCCTTCGGGGTCTAAGTCGGTAAAACCATGAGGCCCGGTCATGCTTTCCATGCCTAATTCTTTGCCCCAGGTTTCCACGGAGCGAAGCAGCGCTTCTGCTACTTCGTAGTCTTCGATACTATCGAACCAGCCGAAACGCAGGTTTTTGGTGTTATACTTTTTGTTGGCGGCATGGCTTAATATTGCGGCTACCCGGCCCGCCAATTTACCGTCTTTATAGGCTAAGAACAATTTGATTTCGGCGGTTTCGAGAGCCGGATTCTTCTCTTTGTTGAAAATTTCCATGTCTTCGGCGATCAACTGCGGCACCCAGTAGGGATTGCCTTTGTAGAGTTTGTGGGGAAATTTGACAAAGGTTTTAAGTTCTTTTTTTGTTTCTACAACTTTAATGTCTATACTCATGTGTCACCTCTGCTCTATGCCATTACATGGCGGTAATGAACAACATGTTGATCATGTTTCGAGTTCCCACCGCCAGGTGGCTTTTTTTTTAAGCTTAATCTTGAAAAGACATTATTATACAACAGGTGTATAAAATTTTGCAAGCCTACCGTGAAAAGAGCCTGCGAATAACGGATTAATTGCCGGGCGCCGATAGCTGGATGCTGTCTTAAAATAATTTTTTGGCGGCCTTCAATCCCGCGGGGGTGACTTGAAATTTGTTTTTTCCCCGCTGCGCCGTACCTGTCGGTTCGAGCAGTACCATGAATTTCTTGTTGACTAAAGAACCGAGACAGGCCGTGATATTGGGAACACCAAAACCGATTTCCCTTAAAGCGGCATTAATTACCCGGGTGGTCAGGTCTGCAACCCTGGAGTTTTCTTGCAAAAATGCAGCGGACAGCAGCACTTTTGCCGGGTTCTTTTTCACTGTAGCCACTAAAAAAAGATCTTCCATGGTTTTGTATTCTTGAAATTTACTATCCCTTACCGGCTCCGCCGTGACGACGGGGGGGGCTGCTGTGACGGTTGTTTCCAGCTCAGCAGGAGCTTCCGGCGTTGTATCCGGGGCCGGGGTTTCTACTGCCGACGGCGTTTCCGACGCGGCTTCGGCTTTTTCATCTAAAAGGCCGAATTTATCCGTGGCCCAATCGATTATTCTTTTTCTCTGTGGATTATTTAGTTCTCTTAACGCTTCAAATACTCTGCTTATTGCAACAATTTCAGGGTCTTGAGTCATATTTTTGCCTCCTGTAATAGGTTTTTTCTGTTATTTTTAACGTTAATTTTGACAGAAAATACAAAAAAAGTCAATATATTTATTATTATTTTTAAATTTTATTATATAAAGGGGGCGCGGGCCCGCAGCCGACAGGGTCCTGGGTGTTTCAAATCCACCCAGTTCGACCCGAAAGGGGACGCTAACTCATGAGCAGCGCTTCGTCCCATTGGGGTTCGATATCCGAAAGCAAGGATATCAACGCTAAACCGATACCGGATATGCCTTCTAAAAACCCGGAGTCCGGATGCGGGCCACCTAATTCTTTAATACGAAATGTCTTGTAACCTGCCAATCCATCCTCATTAACGGCAAGCTTGAAGATATTCTCATACCAATATAAAGCAGTTTCCCTGCACTCTTCAAGACCTGTATAATGATACATGCGGTTGTATAGATGACCGACGCCTATTGCCCCATGACACAAACCGGCGTCATTGATATATTCATTTGCAGGATCTCTCCGCTTAGTCGAATGTAAAATGGTTTTGACAGCCATTTCCTCCCACTCCTTGTTTTTTGCAATTTGAGCCGCCTGCCATAGTGTGATGGCGTTTCCTAAATCCCCGTAACACCAACCCAGACGGCTGCCGAAGATACGCGGCTCAGCTATCCAGGAAGGAAACACAGCGGAATATTTTTCCAGGTCCTGGGCTTGCTGCAGTAGATAGTTGACTGCCCCTTCCAGCAGGAAAAAGGTCTTCTCTTTATTAATACCCTGCTTATAAATCCTGCTTAAAATAGCGATAATACTGGATATTCCGTGTGATAAACTTAGATTAAAACCCTCTAATTTTTTTTCATGATCCAGCACCGAATGCCACTTAATGCCGCCGCCTTCGTCCTTATGACTTACTTTATCCAACCCGTCAACCAAAGCAGACAGGTAACCCTTAGCATCAGGACAGTTGAGACGGCTTAAAAAATAGAAGCCGACGCCTAAAGCGGCATGTAAAAAGTCGTAATTGCCTTCTTTAATTTCGGCTCGCATCATCCTGTCTAAAAATGAGTCCAAATCCCCCAATATCTCGTTGGTGTCGGCATCTAAAAATTCGACCCGGGACAAATGTTCCACTGTCCAGCCGATACCGGCCAGACCTCCGGCAAATGTATGATAAACGAAACCTTCATTAATTTCATCAAATATGTCGCTAAGTAATTCCAGGCCATAATCCACATACTTCTCTTTCATGGTATACTTGCCATAATAAAAGAAAAATAACGCTGCCCCGGATTTACCTCCCATCAAGCTGGGACCATCCATTTTTTTGGCTTCTTCAAACAAAAGCCCGGCTATCTCCGTAAGTTTCGCTTCGTATTTAGCGGCCTGCGCTGCATCAACCTGTTTTTTCCATTTCTTTTTCATTTTTCAATTTTTCTCCTTTTAAAAATAACTTTACAACTTTCAGCCTGAAAAGTCAAATTCTTCCTGCCTCCGGCATTAATTTCGCAAGAGAGTGCTTAGACACCCTTCAGAACAAAGAATAGCAGCCGTTTTTGGGAAAACATTATTGCAAACCGAAGACTTTTGGAATTTTCAGTTAAAAATTAACATTTTAAAGGGTTGGGAATTGAAAAAATTGAGTTAGATCAACACGTCTCCCCGGAATTTATGTCTCAATGGTTTTGCGGAACATCCAGCATATACCATCCCTGTTGAAGCGATTCCACTTTTAGATGATTCAGCCCATAACCGATTGCATCATCACTCATGGCGCCAACCCTTTCGTTCAATGTTCCATTGACGGTCTCTTCTTCTATTTCACCGGTGGCTTTCAACCTTAAAACCGAACCAAAGTAATATGCCATAAAAATATCCTGAATGCCGATGTCGGGGTCTTTTCTTTCATCTTGTAAAAAAGACAAAAAATACCCCAACTTAAAAACTTTGCCGCTGTACTTTTCAAAAAGGTCAATACAAGACATTTAATTTTTTTTGTTCTTGATTTGGTTGGAAAGTATTTCCAGGTTAATCTCATGGATTTGCTTCATTATTTTTTTGAATTCTTTATTAGCCGCCACCTGTCTTTCAACTTGTTTAGCTAAATCTTTAGGAATCATTTTCGTTTTGGGTTTTTGTTTGGGTTCGATTTTATATGAATACTGATAGCCGGTATGGAGTTTTCCTTCTCTTTTACATATGCAATTCGGTTTCCCACAACGCAGCCTTCTAACTGAGAAAGATCCGGGAATGATATCCCTCAATTTCATTAATCTACGGAATAATCTTGACCTTTTTCCGATCAATTCTTTTTCGTTGTACATCTTGCTTGCTCCTACCCTAATTATACGGTAAGGTTTTCAAAAAGTCAAGTGGGAAAAAAGATTTGCAAGAATGTTTTTTTAGATTTTTTTCGGTATATTATGAATAGTGGATGATTTTGGAGGTGATTACTGCTTGGCTTGCGAAATTAATTCATGATAACTTATTTAGTTTTCTTAAAACCGGATAGTTGCTCCGCAGGTTGATAATACGGCATATCCATGTTATAATTCCCAAACAGGGCCGAAAAGGAGGAAAAATGATCAAATTGGTGGCAGTTTTAGGCAATCCCGGCTCCCAATACCGGCGCACAAGACATAATATCGCCTGGCAAATGATAGAATATCTCTCTTTTTTTCCCGAACTGAATTGGCAAAACAAATTCAAAGGCGAATACGCTGCACACACAATAGCCGGAGAAAAAATATTTTTCCTGGCGCCGCAGACCTTCATGAACAAAAGCGGTGAGAGTATTCGTGATATGACCCACTTTTTCAAAATCGAACCGGAAGA
Organism: Candidatus Aminicenantota bacterium; assembly: GCA_023135565.1. Classification (GTDB taxonomy): domain Bacteria; phylum Acidobacteriota; class Aminicenantia; order UBA2199; family UBA2199; genus JAGLQA01. The sequence continues at coordinate 5,179 of JAGLSW010000059.1, forward strand.
GATCATCGTCATCCATGACGATTTAGAATTGGATTTCGGGGTGACCGGCTTTAAGCGCAGTGGCGGACTGGCCGGGCACAACGGCCTGCGTTCCACGGCCTCCTGTTTGGGCACTAAAGATTTCAACCGCCAGAGGTTGGGTATCTCCCGGCCCGGGCACAGCGATATTACTTCTTATGTGTTGGGCAATTTCTCAAAAGACGAACAGGCGGTGCTGCCGCTGTACTTAGAAGAAGCCGCCAAACTACTGGAGTTGTGCTTGGAACAAGGTTTCGACGCAGCGGCGGAAAAATTCAAGAAGACCAGGGTGATTTCTTGATTTAATTTTATTTTGGATGTAAAATATAGACGTGGAAAAAAAACAACCCGGTAACACCGGCCAAAAAAAAACGGTTATCGCGGAATTGAGCGTCGATAACGTCAAGAATACTTTACGCCGCGATTTCGAAGAACTTAAACAATTTTTCTTAGATGAAGAACGCCTGCGCAAATTAGAAAACATGAAGCCCTTCAAGCGCAGCCTGCTGGTGGCCTGGTGGCTGCTCAAAAGCATGTTTTTAAGACTCACCGTTACCCGCCGGCTGCTGTTGGTTCTCGGTATGACTCTCCTTATGATCAATCTTTCCTGGGTCACTAAAGGGGCAGACATCCGTTTCGACAGTTATTTTAAGATTTTAGGCGGTTTGGTGTTCCTTTTTATTTTGATGCTGGAGTTAAAAGACAAGCTCCTGGCCCACGACGAACTGGCCGCCGGACGCCAGGTGCAGTTGGCGCTGATGCCCGAAGCAAGCCCGAAAATTCCCGGCTGGGACGTCTGGCTCTATTCGATGCCGGCCAACGATGTGGGCGGCGACTTAGTGGATTATATCCCGGTGGACAAAGACCGTTTCGGTTTGGTCTTAGGCGACGTGGCGGGTAAAGGGCTGCCTGCCGCTTTATTTATGGCTAAGCTGCAGGCTACCCTGCGCGCCCTGGTAACCGAGTTCGATTCCGCTGCCGAATTGGGAGATAAAATCAACGAAATTTTTCACCGTGATATTATTTCTAAAAGTTTCGCTTCCTTAGTTTATCTCGAACTGGAGCCCAATTCGGGGCGTATCTCCCTGTTGAATGCCGGTCACCCGCCGCCGCTCATCATAAGGGAAGGGAAAATACAGCCCACCGGCAAAGGAAATATCGGGCTGGGTATCCGGGCCGATACGCGCTACAAAACGAAAGATATTTCTCTCGAACAAGAAGATTTTCTTATCGTCTACTCTGATGGAGTGTCGGAAGCCCAGGATGAGAAAGATGAGTTTTTCGGTACTGAACGGCTGCTGCGGATTCTCTCTGAAACGGCTGATTTATCAGCAGTGGAAGTGGGTGAAAAAATCCTGACTGCCGTGGAAAATTTTGTAGGTGAAGCGCCGCGTCATGACGACCTGTCGCTGATGATACTCCAGCGCCGCTAACCCTCGGCGAGGGCAGGGTATAAGCCGCTTCGCAGCAG
>JAGLSW010000590.1 GCA_023135565.1 Candidatus Aminicenantota bacterium
GGGGTGGCGCTGAGGGGCTTTTTGTCTTTTGCCCCGAAGCGACGGGGTGTGTTTGGCTGCGGCCAACGGCTGCGATAGGTGCTCTGTGGCTAAATCTTCATAATACGCTATCTCGAAGTCGATCTCTCCGGGGCTGTGGATAGCCTGGACGGGTTCACCTGCTATTAAATGAAAAGAAGTTCTTAAACTTTCATGCCTGTGTATCAAGTTAATAAATGCTTCTTCTAACTTATCTTTGTCGATAACTCCTTGCAGCTCGAATACTTCCGACATGTTGTAACCGATGGCGTCTTCGGCCATCTGCTGCAAAACATACAACCGTTTCTGGGCTGATGATAAAGGATAGTACTCTTTCTTCTCTACAGGCTTAATGGCTGCATACCGCGTCCGGGCCTGTTTTTTTATATAACGGGCTAACTCCCTCAGCGAAGATAACTCGAACAGCATTGCCAGCGGTACTTTTATATCGAATTCTTTATGTACCTTCCCTGCCAGCTTCGTGACTCTTAATGAATGACCGCCTAATTCAAAAAAATCATCATCGATGCCTATTTTCCTTTTATCTAACTTCAGCACCATGCCCCAGATATCCGCCAGGATTTCTTCCACTTTGTCCCTGGGCGGGATATATTCTTTCATAGATTTTACTTCCGGTTCGGGCAGGGCTTTGATATCTATCTTGCCGTTGGGATTCAAAGGTATCTGCTCTATAAATACAAAATAAGAGGGGATCATATAATCAGGCAGCAATCGTAATAAATATTCCCGTAAGCCCGCAGATGAAGCGCCTTCTACTATATCCGCTTCACTCCGGGCTGCGGGTATCCGCACTACGTAAGCACATAGGTATTTCTCTTCACTTTTATCCTCTCTCACTAAAACAACTACGTCTTTTACACCATCATGCCTTAATAACTGCCTCTCTATTTCTCCAGTCTCTACCCGGTAGCCCCTGATTTTCACCTGGGTGTCAACCCGGCCCTGGAACTCGATGGCGCCGTCAACTAACCAGCGGCAGAGGTCTCCGGTGCGGTATAACCTGTTTTCAATTAGACAGGACTCATCAGGCAGGCCGGACCTATCGAGATCGAAAGAACTAAATAAAAACTTATCCGCCGTTAAATCCGGGTTGTTAAGGTAACCGCGGGATAGACCGTCGCCTCCTACCAGCAGTTCACCCCATATTCCCGGGGGCTGTAAACGACCTTTTTTATCCACGATATAAGCAGTAGAATTGGTGATGGGCCTGCCGATGGGGATACTATCCCGGAAATCCCTATCGATTAAATATGTGGTGGAAAAAGTGGTATTCTCAGTGGGTCCATAACCATTAATGATTTTTAATGCCTTGTTCTTCTTCCTGGCCAGGTTAATATACTCAGGAGAAAGCACGTCACCGCCTACCAATAAATAACTAACCCGCAATATTCCGCTGTCACTGTCCTGCTGCATTAAACGATTGAAAAGCGGTGAACTCAGCCACAGGGTGTTGATTTTATGCCGGGTGACTTCTCTGCCTAAATCATAGACGTCCAGGATGGTTTCACTGCTCACTAAGTACAACCTGCCGCCATTAAGCAAACTGCCCCAAATCTCGAAAGTAGTGGCATCAAATACAGGTGCGCCGGTTTGTAATATTCGCGTCCAGGCCGATAATTCGACAAAATCGCTGTTCTTCACCAACCTGACTACATTACGGTGCTCCACCATCACGCCTTTCGGATTACCTGTCGAACCGGAGGTATACATGATGTAGGCGAGAGAGGCGCCCGGTTGTACGCTGTCAGCGCCCGGCTCCATCTCACCGGTTCCCGGCGGCTGCTGCCCGGTGTCCGCTTCCTCTATAAAAATCGTTTTCCCCTGCCATCTTTCAACTATATTACCTTCCGCTGCGCCGCTTTTCTCTTTTTCGTCTATTAAACACCTGGTGGTGAGCAGGAGCGCTGCGCTGCTGTCCATTAACATATACTGCTTTCTTTCTTCCGGGTAGCCGCTGTCTATGGGTAAATAGGCTGCGCCGACTTTCAATATAGTTAGGATGCCCACTACCATGGCCGTGGAACGCTCGGTCATCAGGGCTGCGATATCACCGCTGCGCAGGCCTTTTTCAACCAAAAACCGGGCCAAAAAATCTACTCGCAAAGCCAGTTCTTTATATGTTAATGAAACGATACTGCCTGCCCGGGAGAGATCTATCGAGGCGACGGCATCCGGGGCTGCCCCTACCTGCTCCGCGAATAACTGCGGGATGGTTTTGCCGGCTGGATAATCGGCTTTAGTATCGTTAAATTCGATTAATATCTGTTTCTTCTCCTGCGCGGACAACATTTCCACAGCGCCGACCTCTTTGCCGGGCGCTGCAATCATCTCCTGCAATACGGCGCAAAAATGAGCGGATAACCGCTCTACTACTTCTCCTGGAAATAATCCGGCATTATAAATGAAGTTTATTTCGATTTCATCGGATAAAGCGATAGCCACGGTAAGATCATAATTGCTCATCTCAAACATGGAATAAGATTCTATACTCAATCGACTGCCTTGCAGCGCCGCGGTATTTATAGGATAGTTCTCTATCACTACGATGGAATCGAATAGCTCTTCCGTGCTGTCTAAGGGACTGTACGCCTTTATATCCACCAGCGGGGTGGTTTCATACTGCTCCCGCTTTTGCACTGCTTCATTGACTCTTTTGAGCAGGTCAACCACCGTTTCACCACTTTCGCTTTCTACCCGCAGCGGCAGGGTGTTGATAAATAACCCGACCATATCTTCTATGCCTTTTATTTTCGCCGCTCTGCCCGCTGCCGTGGCGCCGAAAATCACATCATCGCTGTTATCATACTTTTGTAATAGGATGCCGTAAGCGCTGTAAAGCAAAGAGGCCGGGGTGACTTTGTGTTCCTTAGCACAATCCTCCAGCTTTACCCGGAAATCTTTTGCCAACCGGGTTTTAAAATTCCCGGCAGCGCTGATTTCCTTGCCGCCGGGCCGCTTTACAGACAACACAGTGGGGGCGTCGAATCCGGCTAAGTAATTCTTCCAGTATCTCTCCTGCTCACCCTGATCCCGGTCTTTTAGCCATTTTATATACTCTTTAAACTTCGTTTTGACCGGTTTTTGCGGCTCTTTCCCGGCTGCCGATGCCTCGTAAGCGGCAAAAAACTCCCGCAAAATAATCCCAGTACTCCAGCCATCATAAAGAATATGATGATTACTGATAATCATCTCATATTGACCTTCCTCTATTTTGCAAAGCGTGACCCGGAAAGGCACTTGCGTTAAATCGAAGCACCCGGCGGGTGCACCCTCTAAGCCGCTCCGCGGCAGTACAGCAGGGACAGGATGCCGGGGGTCCGATAAAGAATCATAATACCTAATTTCCGGTTGGTGCTCTTTTAACACAACCTGTACCGGTTTTTCTACTTTTTGCCAGCGGAATACCGTACGCAGCAGCTCATTGTTCGCCACCACAATACCCCAGGCTTTTTCAAAGAGTTCTTTTTCTATACTGCCGGATATTCGCAGGTTTAACTGCTCGAAATAAAGATCGCCGGCGGGATTTTTCAAATAGTGAAACAGCATTCCCTCCTGCATGGGAGTTAATGCAAAAATATCCCGGATTTTTTTCTTATCTAATTTTTCCAATTAATTCACTTTACCTGATTGGGACAAAAACCTCTATCACGCTGTAATTCGCGACGAAAGGAATCATTAGAAAGCACATGGATGTAGATGTATTTTAAATGATAAAATGGAGGGGCATGACCTACGGCATCTATTTTTTGGGTAAGCTGCCGCCGTTGAAGATGCAAAGGCGAAATAAATTTTCTTTTTATCCGGACAGGCCGTTCTTCGCAACCTATCAATCTAAAATTTTGTTGAACGCGAAGCCAAATTTATGCCATTAAAGAGCGTTAACGGACAATATGTCTAACATATTTCAGATTCTCACTGTTCGGTATTTTTTTTCAAGTGCAGGGTTGAAAAAAATATCAACTTTTATTCTATTTATTACAACTGTCATTTCTAATCAATTTTGATAGGCGGCCGGTCACTTTCTTGCTCCTATGAAAAATTCACAGGAATATCATATCAATTTAACATAAATCCAAAAATCTGTCAACCATTTATTTAAAAATAATCCTGTTCTCTACCGTTTGGTTGGCTTAATGCACTCATCCTTTCCCATTAATAATCAGGCTGTAATAAAACGGTAAGCCCACCTTTTGTAGGAAAATTTTATAGGTAAAGGATTCGTTTCACCTAACCTTATTAACTGTGGCCCCGCGGCCACCTCTGCCTGAGCTGCAGCAGGCTTTACGGTTTTAAGGTTTTAATCTTTGACTCTTACATTGAGTTCATCATAGGTGTCGATATCCACTAATTTTACCGGGATTTTTAAGGAATAATCGACAGCTTCTATTTTTACGGGCAATTCGTCGCCGGTACTCACTGCAACTATCTTGACCGGGACCTGGAAAGAGCTGTACCCGGTACCCACAATGCGCACGTCCTGGACACTCGATCCGGAACCCAAAAGCACAAAAGCCAGTGTGGCTAATAAAAAACCGATAAGCAAACTTTTCAAATCGATTTCTTTTATTTTTTTCATAATTCCTCCTGTTAATAAAATAATGTTTTTCAAGACTAAGCTTAAAGAAAAAGAAGAACTAACCGGCGATGGTGTAAAGGAAACGTTTGATCTTCCGGGTAGGCGTCTTTTCAAACTCTTCGGGGAAAAGTTCGATCTTGTTGACTCTCATGTAGGCCGGTAACTGCTCGTTCAACGCCTGCCGGTTATCTTCCATTTTGGCCTTTATCTGCTCTTCACTGAGACCCTGGGCGTCCGCGGCTTCCAGGTTGGGATAAACTAAGGCGACGATCTGTTTGTCTTTTTGGATAGCCAACGATTCTTCCACATAGGGTAAATTGTTGAGCCGGGCTTCGATCTCTTCGGGGTAGATATTTTGACCCGAAGCCCCTAACAACATGCTTTTATGCCGGCCTTTGATATAAATGTATCCTTCTTCGTCGATGAATCCGATATCACCGGTGCGCAGCCAACCTTTGTCGTCGATGGCTTCGTTTGTGGCTTCTTCGTTTTTGTAATAGCCGTCCATTACGTTCTCGCCGAACACCTGGATTTCACCGCTGCCGTCTTCTTTTTCTGTAACAGAAGTGTCGATCCTGATCTGCAGGGTATCCATTACCTGGCCTACTGCCCGGTATTTATTCCCGGGCCAGGGCGTATAACTGATCAAAGGGCCACATTCGGTCATGCCGTAACCGACAGTGAACGGAAAATCGATCTTCCTTAAAAACGTTTCCACTTCTTCGTTCAGAGCCGCGCCGCCGATAACGATCTCTATAAAATTACCGCCGAAAACCTCGAGCAGCGTTTTGCGAATTTTTTTACGAATGAGGCCGCCTAAGAGGGGAAGTTTTGAAATCACTTTAATTGCCGGTTTATCTAATTTGGGTTTTATCCTGCCTTTGTAAATCTTTTCGATCAGCAGCGGAACAGATAAGATCAGGCGGGGGCGGATGAGGCCCAGTGCGGCCACCAGTATTTTAGGCGAAGGAATTTTGCCTAAAAACGTAATGTGGCAGCCGGCGCATACGGGGAAAAGGAAATCGAAAACGCAGCCGAAAGAGTGAGCCAGGGGCAAAAAAGAGAGAATCGGGTCGCCTGCTTTTAAGGGGATATTATTCATAGCGAAGCGGGTATTGGCCGCCAGGCTGTTATAGGGTAACACCACCCCTTTGGAGAAACCCGAAGTGCCTGAAGTATATAAAATACAAGCCGGTTTGTCGTTGGGTATTTTTTCCAGGTTGAAGTTCCCTGCTGAGAGAGGCGCCTGGACGTCCGCTAAGAATTGTTCGTCCGCCTTTTCTAAGTGTTTGGCGATGGTTTTTTTCTTAACATAGTGAAGTTTTTTGAAATTGTCTAAGGAGAAGATTGCCTCTAATCCCGGCATCTTTGTTTCGTCGATTTTTTCCCAGATGCTGTCGGCAGCGAATAGCAAAACCGAATCGGAATGATTTACGATATGGTGAAAGTCGTCGGCGTGGAAGTCGGGTAATGCCGGGACAATGACCGCCCCATAAGTAATCGTCGCCAGGTAGGTTAGGCCCCAGTTGGCAGAGTTTTTTCCTATCAGGGCTATTTTGTCGCCCTGTTTAATGCCGCTTTTTTCAAACACATAGTGACACCACAAGATTTTTTCCGCCACTTTTCCATAGGTCAGCGCCGCTTCCCGGTAATCGGAAAAAGCCGCCGAGTCCCAGTTCTTTTTGATGCTGTTTTCGATCATTTCGATGAAATTTTCTTCTAACATTTTGTAGCCTCCAGGGCCATATTTTATAACATAATGAAAAGAAAAGAAAGGCTGCGAAGAAATTTTCCACCTAAAAAACCGAAAAAAAAATCCTGGCTGTTCGGCATTTGTGCGCCCGGTGTGGGGGGCCGCGCAGGCTGGGGCGCGATGTTTTCCCGCTGAAAAACAAAAAAATCATTTTTTTTGCCTGGATCGCCGCACTTTTCCCGCTTTTTTTCGTATATATTAAAGCGGAGGCAAAATGAAAAAAAAATTGTCGATAATATTACTTATAGTTTCTCTAACTGCCCTGTGTTCTATGTGGGCCTGGGCCCAAGAAGAAGAAAAAATAAGAGAAGAGGTTTCGGTAACCAACGTCGAGGTGCCGGTCAGGGTGTTTTATAAAGGAAAAGCAGTGGAAACTTTGACCAGGAAAGACTTCAAACTATTCGAAGATAAAAAATTGCAGGCTATTAACGGGTTCTATCTCAAACGGAAAAAGATAAAGATTCAAAATATCGGTTTGACTACGCAGAAACAGGAGGCGGAACCGGTACCGCCCCGTTTTTTTGTACTGGTATTCCGTTTAACCAGTTATAACGATGAAATCAAAAAGGGCGTTGAGCACCTGTTTGAAAAAGTTTTGCGGGACGAAGACCACATAATGGCTTTTGTAAATGATAAGACCCTGCTGCTAAACAAGTCCTACCAGAAAATAAAACGCCGGGATATCCTGGACCAGGTGCTGCGCGAAGAGAGTGTTAGAGCCAACCAACGTTTAGTGGCCTATTTTGTCAAAATCCAGCGTATGTTAAATATTACCAAAACGGAACTTAAGATGGAGGATGGAGAAGGACGTAGGGTCGGAACAGCGGCCACGCCCAATCAACTGCTCAATTTTCTACAAAAGTACTTAGACACCTGGAAAGAATATAAGAAAAAATACTTGCTGCCCGATATCGACAAATATTACAATTTTGCTAATTTTCTCGAGCAAATCGAAAAAGAGAAGTGGGTGATCAACTTTTACCAGATCGAGATGTTTCCCAAAATGAAAGCTTCGGGCGAACTGCGGCGGCAGATCGAACAGATCATGAACGAACTGATGGTAGGGCGCAGCGAAGACATCGTCTATTCGCGGCTGATGATGGGCATGCTTGCCAGGATAGATCAAGCGCTGAATGTAGCCGAAGATTTAGCTGCCGACGAGATCAGTAAACTTTTTTATAAAGTAGATGCCACCTGTCATTCTATTTTTTGCGGGGTGCAGAAAGAGGCCCTGTCCCAGGACTTAGAGTTCAAAAGAATATCCACGGATATCGAGAACAGCCTGCGGGAAATAACGAGCAAAACCGGGGGCGCTTTAATTGCTTCCAATGATTTGGAGTCGGCGCTGCACTCCATAAGTGAGAAAGAGGATGTTTATTATATGCTCACTTATGCCCCGGATGAACCCCGGAAAAAAGGCCTGATCCGGATAGAAGTAAACAACAAAAAATACAAAGTGGTTTATGACGATAAAATGCGGGCCGATTATATTAAAGAATATATAAAGAAGAAGATGGCCCGGAATCCCGCGGTCCAGTTAGATGAAATTTCTTTTAAAGAGAAGACCTTAAAAATGGCCATCAGCAAATTCTTGATGTGGGAAAGCGGCGGAAAGGAAGAGGGCAAAATCAGTGTGCGTGTGCGCATAAAAGATACTGACGCCAGGGTGATTTTTGACCGGAGCCGGTTTTTGGTGCCGGAGAAGAAAATCACTACTATTTCTATCGGATTCGATTGGTTGGCAAAGGGCCAGTATAATGTGATCGTGGATGTGACCGACATGTTAACCGGTAAAACGGCTATGGAGTTTTTGCAGCCGGTGGTGCAGTGAGAATTCAAGAGAACTCAGGAGGAGATTGAGAGGTCTCAGGTTTAGCTTCGCAGCGGGGGCGCTTCTCGTTTTTTTTATTCCGGGTTGACAACGAAAAGTAATTATAATATAATTACAATGGAGGTTTAAAATGGAAGTACCAATCGTGCAAATCGGCAACTCAAAGGGAATCAGGATTCCTCAAAGTCTACTAAAACAATACAACCTAAAAAATAAAGTTATTTTAGACCTGGAAAAAGAGGGACTGCTAATTAAACCGAAAAAAACAAGGGCTGGCTGGGAAGAATCTTTCAAAGAAATGGCACAAAACAAAGACGATGAATTGATTCTCGGAGATTTCAAAAACACATTCGATGAAGAAGAATGGGTCAGCGAAGATGAATAGATTCGATGTATTCACTATCAATTTAGACTCCACTAAGGGGTCGGAGATCAAAAAAACAAGACCCTGTGTGATAATCTCTCCGGATGAGATGAACCGCTGCCTTAAAACGGTCATTATCGCTCCCATGACCACATCAAAAAAGAACTATGCATCACGAGTAAATATAAAATTTCAAAGTAAAAACAACCAGGTAGTCTTGGATCAAATTCGTACAGTTGATAAAGGGCGGCTGCTAAAAAGAATCGGGAAAATATCCACGGCAGATGCCAGGGAAATCAGCAGCCTATTGATCGAAATGTTCACCTATTAGCCGCATTGCTCACAAAATTTAGGCGCCGGGAGAAGGGAATTTATGTATTTTGACATCATCGTCGTCATTTTACCACGTTTTTTGACGACAAGCAAGACAAAAAACAGTAATTATTTAGTTTTAGAAAAAAGACAAGCTTAACACTTTTGTGGGGCGGACGGCGTCCGCAGCCTATAAGGGGCACTTTTCAGGATAGAAAAGCGTATCGCTTAATAAAAGTTTTGTGGGGGGTCTAATCGTTCAAAACCGAAAGCACATCTAAGGCATGGCTTACTTTGCCGAAAGGCGCGGATACCTGGACGCCCTCCACATGATCTTTCACCCGGCGCACCATTTCCCGGGCAATGGCAATGCCTTCCCGCAGGGCCTCTTCTTTGGAACCGGTGCGGCGCATGCGCTCCATAATCTCTTCCGGCACGGAAACCCCGGGCATCTCGTTATTCATAAATTCGGCATTGCGGAGACTGACTAAAGGCCAGATTCCGGCTATTATGGGGATACGCACATGCTCGATCTTTTTTAAGAAAGAAAACAACTGCTCTATGTCGAATACCGGCTGGGTCATGGCAAATTCCGCTCCTGCTTTTACTTTCCACTCGAAACGGTCGATCTCTTTCCCGGTCTCGATGGCCCCGGGGTTCAGCCCTACGCCGATTAAATAAGCGGTGGGTTGGCCGATGTGGTTACCGCCTAAATCCACACCCCGGTTAAGATTGGCTGCCATATTGGTTAAACCGATGGCATCCACATCGAAAACCGCGGTGGCGTCCGGGGCGTCGCCCATCTTCGGCGGGTCGCCGGTAATCAACAGCACGTTCCTGATGCCCACCGCATGAAGCCCCAGCATGTCCGACATCATGCCCAAAAGATTACGGTCCCGGCAGGTATAATGCAAAACCGTTTCTATGCCCACATTCCTCTCGATAAGACAACTGAGATGCTGGGCGCTCATCCGGGCCAGGGCGCGCGGACCGTCCGGGATATTGACCACGTCCACATGGTTCTCGGCCAACACCCGGGCTTTCTCCAGTATCTTCGTGGGGTCGCAGCCCCGGGGCGGCACAATCTCCACCGACGTGACAAACTCACCGGCAGCGATCTTTTTGCCTAATTTCGATTTCTTCGCCATGGGAACGGGATCTACTTTTTCGATGTCCTCTTTCTTTATTTCCATGATAACCGGGCGCTGCTGGGGAATGATAGAACGAATGGCGCTGCGCATGGCTTTGGTGTATCGGGGATTGGTGCCGCAGCAGCCGCCCACCACTTTAGCTCCGGCCTGGATAAAACGGCGCGCATACTCCGCCATATACTCATCGGAAGCTAAGTAAAATTTCCGTCCTTCCACCATCCTGGGCACCCCGGCATTGGGTATGGCGGAGATAGGTTTTCCCGTTATTTTAACCAGCCGTTCCACTACTTCTAACATGGCCTGAGGGCCGGTGCTGCAATTCAAGCCTATCACATCGGCGCCCCATCGGTCTAAGTTCCGGGTGATGGTTTCGGCTGTGGTGCCGAAAGTAGTTTTGCCGTCGTCCCGCACCGTCATGGAGGCAATCACCGGCAGCGAGCAAATCTCCTGCACAGCCAGGATAGCCTGGTGGATTTCGCTCATGTTGGAGAAAGTCTCCAGGATAAAAAGATCCACGCCGCCATCCCGGAGTGCCGCTGCCTGTTCTTTAAAGGCTTGCCGCGCTTCCACTAAAGAAGTAGGCCCCCAGGGTTCGATCCTGATGCCTAAAGGCCCTATAGAACCGGCCACTAAGGCGTCGTTCCCGGCCACTTCCCGGGCCAACCGGGCGCCCTGGTAATTGATTTCCTGCAGTTTTTCTTTAAAACCGTGGTCTTTCAGTTTGAACCGGTTGGCGCCGAAAGTATTGGTCTCGATGCAGTCTGCTCCTGCTTTTAAGTATTCTTCGTGGATGCCTTTAATCACCCTGGGCATGGAGAGGTTGAGCTCATCGTAACAGCGGTTGATAAAAATCCCCTGGGCATAGAGCATAGTGCCGAAAGCGCCGTCGAAAAGGAGCACGTTATCTTTTAATCTTTTTGTTAGTTCTTTTTTGGTCATATTATTTTTTCTTTTTGTTCTTTAATGTCACTTATTCGTTTTTTTAGTTTTTCGAGGTTAATTTTCATCGTAAACAAGATCCCTTACATACTCCATCGATAGTTCAAAAAAATCCATATATGCCATGCTTGTTCTTTCTATCAGGTCCGACCTTAATTCTTCATCCCTGCTGAAAACAAGTTTACCGTGTTTAAATACGCTGTGTAAAAAACCCACCGGCTTTCGATTCATAATATGAACATCCACGGTATAATGTATTCGTTCTGAAAGTTCGCTGCTCGAACGCTCACAATAAGCAGTCTCTTCACAGTCTATTTTTTTATCGTCCAAAAAAAGAGCAATGTCGATATCGTTAAAAAGTACACCGTCGAGGAATGAACCATGCACATAAGCGAAAATGATTTCGTCTTTTTTAGAAAGAACTTCTTTTAATGCCCTGAAAATCTTCTCTTTCGAGTAAACCAAAACGTGCTCTTTTTCCATAAACTTATTTTATTAAAAATATGGTGTTATTTCAAGTGAAAAATCTTAATTTTTTTTTTTGGAATTATATTTTTGCCTCCGGCGGGCAGGGGGCTCTTTTGAAAAACTGCCCCCTGCACCCCCGCAAAACTTTTGTTGAGCGTTACGTTTTCTGCCCTGAGAAACGCCTCTTATTGGCTCCCTGCGCCGTGCCACGGGGCCTAAAAACGACTAACTGTCACTGCTGGATAGACGATAGTAGAAACTTCCAGACTATCCTGTTTTGACAGGCAGCCCCTCATAGGCTCCCTGCGCCGCAGGGTTATTTGCCGGTGAATTTGGCTTCGCGCTTCTCTAAAAAAGAAGCGACGCCTTCTTTCTTATCCGCAGTGCCGCAAGATAAAGCGTGTAGGTAAGATTCATGCGCTAACCCGGCGGCCAGATCGCCTTCGGAAGAACGCAGTACGGCTTCTTTACCATATTGGACGGCCAGTTTCGGCAGCACGGCTATGCTTTCAGCCAACGCACGAACTTCTTTCATAAGATTTTCCGGGGCCGCTACGCGGTTCACTAATCCCATAATTAGCGCTTCATCAGCAGTGACGGGATTCCCGGTGAGCACCATCTCCATGGCCCGGCCCATGCCCACCAAACGCGGTAAACGAAAAGTGCCGCCGGCACCGGGAATAATGCCTAATTTCACTTCCGGCTGGCCCATTTTGGCCTTAGCGGAAGCAACCCGGAGCGTACAAACCATAGCCAACTCTAAACCGGTGCCTAAAGCCCAACCATTGACAGCAGCGATAGAAGGTATCTCTAACTGCTCGATGCGAGTGTAAACTTCCTGCCGCCTGCGGGTCTCTGTGCGGCCCAACAGGGTGTCCCGGTTGTCCAATTCTTTGATGTCCGCTCCGGCTACAAAGGCTTTCTCGCCAGCCCCGGTAAGAATCAATACACGCAAATCCCGGTTGGCTTCTACCTGGTCTAAAGCTTTGTTTAGCTCTTCGACTGTGGCATTGTTGACGGCGTTGCGCTTCTCCGGCCGGTTAACGGTCAGGGTGGCAATAGTCCCGTCTATTTCGAGAAGTATGTTTTCAAACATTACTTGCCCTCGCTGTAATCATAAAAACCGCAGCCTGATTTCCGGCCCAATTTGCCTGCTTCGATCATTTTGTCTACGATGGGCGGATGCTTGTAGCGGGGATCATCCAATACTTTGGCCAGGGTCTGCATCTTGGCGCGGTGAATGTCTAAACCGATGAAGTCGATAAGAGTCAAAGGCCCCATAGGATGATTGGCGCCTAATTTCATGGCGGTGTCGATGGCTTCGGCATCGGCTACGCCGTGCTCCACCATCCAGGTGGCTTCATTCAAAAGTTGACCCAAAATGCGGCTGACTATCCCGGCGGGAGCTTCGTTCTTGCATACCACCGACTCCTTGCCTAACTGTTTGGCAAAAGCCGCGGCTGCTTTCAAAGTGTCGGGGGAGGTTTCCTTGCCGGGCATAATCTCTACTAATTTCATGATTGCCGGGGGGTTGAAAAAATGCATCTGCACTACTTTGTCGGGACGACCGGTGGCCGCGGCCATGGCGCTGATGGAGAGCGAGGTGGTGTTGGTAGCCAAAATCACGCCGGGTTTGGCCAGCTTGTCCAACTCGGCAAAGATTTCTTTCTTGATGTCTAAGTTTTCGACGGCGCTTTCGATGACGATGTCCGCGTCCTTAACCGGCGACAAATCACCGGCTGTGGAAATACGGGACAATACGTCCTGCTTGTCTTCCTCGGTTATTTTTCCTTTTGCTACACGCTTGCTTAGACCTTTCTCCAGGCGGGCTTTGCCCTTGTCGGCCAGTTCCAGGTTTATATCGGTAATGACTGCTTCGAGTCCCTTCTGGGAACACAGTTGGGCAATCCCGGCACCCATAGTGCCGCTGCCTACTACTACTACTTTTTTGATTTCCATAAGTTTTTCCTCCTTCTTATTTATTTATTAATTTATTACCCACAGCCGCGCCCTGGGGCCTAAAAATGACCGGCTATCCTGATTCGATAGGCAGCCCCTCATAGGTTCCCTGCGCCGCAGGGCCTCCGGCGAGTCAGAACCTTTTTGAAAAAAGGTTCCGACACCTCCAAAAACTTCTATTGAGCCCAATGTCCCTGCCAATTCCCCAACGTTGGGCAGCAGGCACAAACGTTTGCTTAATAAAAATTTTGTGGAAGTTTCGCGGTGCAGGGGGCGGTTTTTCAAAAGAGCCCCCTG
>JAGLSW010000591.1 GCA_023135565.1 Candidatus Aminicenantota bacterium
AAAGTTTGGCCCCCGGCAGGGACCTGCCGCGAAGCGGCTTAACGCCCCCCCACGCGCGTGGGGTCGCCGAAGGCAATAAATTATAAATTAATAAAGAGGTAAAAAAATGAAAAAATTAAGACGTAAAGTATATATGGCCGCAGGCTACAACACTATTTCTCTTGGAACCGGGCGTAAAGAGTTCCATCCTAAGAAACCGCGTCCCGGCATGGAGAAATACATCAAAGAAGCCGGGCAGGAAACATTAAAACAAATCGGCGGCGCCGGTAACGTAGATGAAGGCGTGATCGGGAACTTCATGGCCCCCCGGTTTAACAAGCAGGCCAATTTGCCCGCTTTTATTCCCATGATAGATGAAGGTTTGCAGTGGAAACCCGCCATCAGCGTAGAAGGCGCCTGCGCTTCCGGCGCTCTGGCTTTAATGGCCGGGATGAAATCGGTGCTGGCTGAAACCGCTGAAGTGGTGCTGGCAGTGGGTTTCGAGGTGCAGAATACGGTCAAAGCCATATACGGCGCGGATATCCTGGCCGGAGCCGGGTGGTTCCAGGAGCGCAAAGACGGTCATGCTTACTATTTCCCCGGCAAGTTTAGCGACCGGGCCGGAGCTTATTATAAAAAGTACGGCCGGGAAAAAGCACGCAAAGGCATGGCCCGTTGGTACCGGAATGCCATCGAGAATGCCCGCTTATGTCCCACGGCCCAGGAACACCACAATACAACCGAAGATTTAGAAGCCCAGGCTATGACCGAGCCAAATCCCAAAACATTTTTAGAGAATATCACTGTTTTCGACTGCTCCAAAGTTTCGGACGGCGCATCGGGCATTGCCATCCTCTCCGAAGAGGGGCTGGAACGGTGCGGCATAGCCAAAAAGGACGCAGTAGAGATAGTCGGTTGGGGTCAAGTAGAAGCGGATATCACCAAAACGCCCGCTGATTTAACCAGTTTAGAGACCACCCGCAGGGCAGTCGAAGAAGCCTTGAAAAGCGCCGGCATTACCGTCGGCCAATTAGGCACCGTAGAAGCCCACGACTGTTTTACTATTGCCGGAGTACTGGCAACAGAAGCCATCGGGTTGGCCGAACCCGGTGCAGGCGCAGACTTTGTTGCAGCCGGGAACACGGCCCGGGACGGCAAGATTCCTATCAACACCACCGGCGGACTGGTCGGTTGGGGTCATCCCACCGGGGCCACCGGCGTTCACCAGGCTGTCACCCTGTGGGAGCAGTTGACCGGCAGGGCAGGGGATGCGCAGATCGACATCCCGGCAGACCGTCCTTACGGCCTCTCTATCAACATGGGCGGCGATGACAAAACCGTAGTGGCAATCGTTTACAAGAAAGGCGAATAAAACCGGATAAACAAAATTTTTTGCGGGGGTCCAGGGGGCAGTATTTTCAAAAAGCGCCCCCTGGCCGCCGGAGGCAAGTAAGGAGATTTATATGAGCGATAACCTCGATGGACACGAAAAAGCGCGGAAACGCCTGCAGGAATTAGAAGAACTGGCGGAATTAGGCGGCGGACAAAAGCGCATCGACAAACAGCACGAAGCCGGGAAATATACCGCCCGGGAACGCATCGACATGCTGCTGGACCCTAATAGTTTCGTTGAATTAGATAAACTGAAAACCCACCGCTGTAATGATTTCGACATGGAAAAAAAGAAAATCTACGGCGACGGCGTCATCACCGGCTACGGCAAAATCGAAGGCCGTTTAGTATATGTATTTGCCCAGGATTTTACTGTTTTCGGTGGCTCTCTCAGCGGCGCTTACGCGGAAAAAATCTTAAAAATCATGGATCTGGCTGTGCAGAACGGCGCCCCGGTGATAGGGCTTAACGATTCCGGTGGAGCCAGGATCCAGGAAGGAGTTATCAGTTTAGCCGGATACGCCTCTATCTTTTTGCGCAACACCCTGACTTCCGGGGTTGTGCCGCAGATATCGGTTATTATGGGGCCATGCGCCGGAGGCGCGGTATATTCCCCGGCCATTACCGATTTCATATTGATGATCGAAAAGACATCTTATATGTTTATCACCGGGCCTGATGTCATCGAAACCGTCACCCACGAGAAAGTGACCAAAGAAGAATTAGGCGGCGCTATGAGCCACGCTACTAAAAGCGGAGTGGCTCATTTGACGGCCAAAAACGAAGAGCAGGGACTCTCCATGGTGCGGGAACTGTATAGTTTCCTACCCTCTAATAATATGGAAGACCCGCCTCATATGCCTACCGACGATCCCATCGACCGCCGGGAAGAAGCGTTGAAAACCATCGTACCCACCAACCCCAACAAACCTTACGACATTAAAGATATCATCCGGCTGGTAGTAGACGACAAATATTTCTTCGAAATCCACGAAAACTATGCCAAAAACATCGTGGTAGGATTTGCCCGCATGAACGGCCACCCGGCAGGCATTGTGGCTAATCAGCCGGCTCATTTA
>JAGLSW010000592.1 GCA_023135565.1 Candidatus Aminicenantota bacterium
AGTTTGATCAAAACTTCTGATAATTTAGAAGCGCTCCTGCTGCGAAGCAGCTTATCGGCTCCCCGTCCGTACGGGGCTGCGAAGCAGCTTATAGGCTCCCCCGTCCGTACGGGGCTGCGAAGCAGCTTATAGGCTCCCCGCGCCGCACTCCCGAAGGCTCATTTCTTGTGCTGAGGGCGTGACCGCCAATCCGCCTAAAGCAGTACACCTGAGTTCCGCAGGCAGCATTTTGCCTACGGCATACACTGCGTCGATGGTTTCGTCCAGGGGAATAGGATTCACATAACCGCCCAAAATCAAATCCGCGCGGACAAAAGCACTGGACGCGGCCACCGCATTCCGGGTATGGCAGGGAATTTCGCACATGCCCTGTACTAAATCGCACACCGAACCCATGGTGTCCTGGAAAGCAATAGCCGCGGCATCGGCTGCCTGCGCCGCACTGCCTGCGGCAATCTCTACCACCGCTGCTGCTGCCATGGCCCCGGCTGCGCCGATCTCTACCTGGCAGCCGGCTACTTCGGCGGCAAAAGTAGCCCGCCGGGCCACGATTAGTCCTACGGCAGAGGCGGCAAAAAGCGCTAAGGCCGTTTGTTCGGCACTTAATTTTTTCTCCTCCACGAGGGTGACTATCACACCGGGAATCACACCGGCTGAACCGCCTGTAGGAGCTGCGCAAACTATTCCCATGCTGTTATTGATGTGCATCACCGCCGCAGCGCGAGCGGCGGCCCGGGTGTGCAGCCCGCCTACGGCCAACTTGCCTTCGGCTTCGGCTTTGAAAATCTTCCCGGCTGTGGGTGCTAATAACTGCATGTTGACCTGTTTTTTGTCAAGCCCGGCGGCGACGCTCTCCTGCATAATCCCGAAACGGCGGGTCATCTCTTTTAATGCTTCTTCCCGGCTCAGACCCAGCAATTGGGCTTCATAGTCTAAGGCGGCCCGGCCTAACGAACAACCTTGCGCTTCGGCATAAGCTATCATTTCAGCAGCACCGGCAAAAAGAGAATCGCCTTTGCGGACATAATAGACGGGCGCTGAAACCCAAAAATGTTCGACGCCGGGCAGCCCCCGCACCTGCTCCGCCAAACCGGGAGGTAAGGGAGAACACCGCTGCAATATAAATACTAATTTTTTGCCTCCGGCGGCAAGGGG
>JAGLSW010000593.1 GCA_023135565.1 Candidatus Aminicenantota bacterium
TCCAATTTTAAGGGTCCATTATAATTCGAGAAATTTATTTTAGTCAAACCCGCAAGGTATAGGGAGCTTTGCCGGAGGAGGGATTCTCATTCAAAGGAGAAACGAGCGCAATGTTAAGAATTAAAAATTTGATCTATGATAAAAAGCAGGTTTCTGATAGACGTTTGCCTCCATATTTATTGATTTTTGTATTAATTCCTGGAGCGGGATTACAGACCGGGAGTAGTGCGGTGAAGCGCTCTCCCGGTCGCCTCCCTTTTTTGCCGCGGAGCGGCTTATTGGTTGGAGACGCCGTCCCCCCGCGGAGCAGTGCGTTGATGTGCTCTCCCGGTCACCTTCCTTTTTGCCGCAAAGCGGCTTATTGGTTGGGGACGCCGCACCCTCGCAGAAATAAGAATTTAGAAGAACGAGGTTTGATCATTTTAAATCTCCTTATTTTTATTTTTTTGGTACGTAATTTGTGGGCAGGGCCGGGTGCATGGTTCCTCACCCCCGGTCCTGCGCCACCTTACAAGGTTTTTGGTTTTTATGACATTATTATAACGTTCCTCGATGACCGGGCAGAATTGTCGTTCCTGTCCGGTCGCTTTGCAGTATTGTTTATATTTCTGAGTAATAAGGCCGGGTGGGGAAGCTGCCCCCACCCGGCCACCCCCGGTAATATCCCAAAGGTAAGAAGTGTGTTTATAGGAATTTATGAAAAGAATCTACCCGGATCAATCAAAAAAGCCCCGCTGAAATGAGAATGAGAAACAGTATAGCCGACTTCATAGCTTTTAGGAGAAGCTTTATCGACCTCACGCCCTGTACTATTTTGGTCGGCCCGGAAAAAGTAGGGACAGGAAAATTCAGAATTTCGAGAATAATGCCCGGTTTTTTTTATGGTCTGGAGAACTCACCGGGAGAGAAGGGACCGTTTTTCGAGCTTGCGCAAGAAGTTAGAGAGGGAGTTAGCAGGGGGGGATGCTGCATTAGAGGATAATGATGTATTAGAGATGTTCCTTTTGTATTTCAAATACCACATATCGCCGGGCAGCCTATTGATTGTAGAAGAGCCTGAGAGCAGCCAGGACAGTCGCAGCCGGGAAATACTGGCTAAGTATCTTATTAAATTGACTCACCGGGAGGTAAAATTATTAATCATTACCTATAGTAAGCATATGGTAGAGCAGTTGGAAAGCTGGATCACACTCAACCGGTGCGAAGAAAAAGGCGAGGCTGTAAACAATGTATGACAAATCCGACTTTCAACGTACCGTGCTTCACCTGTCTTACCTGCCTGAAATGGCCCCTGCAATATTTAGGAGCTACTGCCTGGAACACAATTCGTGGAAACAGGCAGTGAAATTGAAGTTCAAATGAATCTTACGAACAAAGTTATCCTTGTTTTAATCGGCGGTGCGGTTTTACTGTCGGCAGTGGTGTTGATAGTAGTCTTTGCTTACCTCTCCTTTGTTCAGAGTCGCAAAGACCGAAAAGACGCTGCTGAAAAACAGGTAAACAATCTTTACAAAAAGATAATCGACTACCAAACCGAACGTCCCGAAATATCGAGCCTCAGCGGGAAGTGGAAGCCGGACATTATCGACCGTGTCTACAACCAGTCATCCGAAAAAG
>JAGLSW010000594.1 GCA_023135565.1 Candidatus Aminicenantota bacterium
CGGATGACGCTGTCGATAAAATGATCATCGGCAAACCTTTAGACAAAACCGAAATTATTCTCATCGACGAAGCCGGTAAAAAAGTCGATCCTTTAGAAAAAGGCGAGATCATTATAGCCTGTCCCCATCTTTCCCCCGGCTACTGGAAAGACGAGGAAACCACGAAAAAAACCTTCCGCCGTCACCCGGAATTGGGCATCCTGTACCGTACCGGGGACTTAGGGCGTTTGCTGCTGGACGGTTCTATCGAGTTTATCGGCAGGAAGGACAACCAGGTAAAGATCAGGGGGTTCCGGGTAGAGTTAGGGGAAATCGAGAACCGCCTGCTAAAACACGCCGGCATAGAAGAAGCAGTGGTCACAGCGGTGGAAGACAGCATGTCTTCCGGCGGCAGGGATGTGTTTTTATGCGCTTATATCGTCTGCCGTCAAAAAGTAGACCCATTGGAATTAAAAGCCTACCTTGCCGGTTTTTTGCCCGCTTACATGATCCCCGTCACTTTTACGGAGATGGAGCGTTTTCCTTTAACCGGCAGCGGCAAAGTAGACCGCAGGGCGCTGCCTGCCCCGGAAATCCCCACAGGCAGCGAGTATGCTGCGCCCCGCAGTCCTTTGGAAGAAAAGCTGGCGGCAATATGGGCGCAAGTATTGGGCGGTAAAGCCGCTGCAGTAGGCATCGATGACGATTTTTTCATTCGCGGCCACTCGTTGAACGCCGTTTCCCTGACCTCCAGGATACACCGCCGGTTAAATGTCAAAGTTCCACTACAGGAGTTGTTCCGCAGGCCTACTATCAGGAGATTGGCAGCCTACATAAAGGGCGCAGAAGAAGACAGGTTCGCTGCCATAGCAGCGGCGGAAAAGAGAGAATATTACCCCCTATCCGCAGCCCAGCAGCGTTTTTACATGCTGCAGCAGATATCGCCCCGGAGCACTGCTTTAAATACGCCCCATGTCTTAAAACTGGAAGACGGCGTAAACAAAGAAAAACTGGAAGAGGCTTTCAGGCAGTTGATATACAGGCATGAAAGCTTGAGAACATCTTTTGTCCCGGCAGCAGGAATCCCCGTGCAGGTCATCCACGCGCCCGGGGATATCGAATTCCACATCGAATTTTATAATGCAGGCACAATTCAAAACATAGCTGAGCGCTTCATTCGTCCTTTCGATCTAGCCCGGGGGCCGCTGCTGCGCGTGGGCTTGATAAAAACCCGGCCCGGCGAAAACGGTTCAGCGGCACAGGGCGCCGCCGCCGACATTCTTATGGTGGATTTTCATCATATTATTTCCGACGGTTCGTCGATGCAGATATTGATCCGGGACTTTGATTCTTTGTACAAAGGTGAGGAACTGCCGGAACTCAGGCTGCAGTATAGAGACTTTTCCTTATGGCAAAACCACCTGGCTGCATCCGGGGAGTGGCAGGAACATGAACGGTACTGGCTGCAAAAACTGTCGGGCAAACTGCCTGTACTGCGCCTGCCCACAGATTTCCCCCGGCCCGGGGAGCCGAGCCTGGAAGGGGATACCTTTGATTTTACCCTAAATAAAGAATTGACCCGGGAACTAAACCGCCTGCGGCGGCAGACAGGAACAACTTTATATATGGTGCTTTTAGCAGCTTTAAATGTGCTGCTGTCCAGGTATACCGGCCAGACCGACATCATTATCGGTTCTCCCAGCGCAGGCCGGAACCACGCCGACTTAGAAATCATCATCGGCCTGCTTATCGGTTCGCTGATGATGCGCAGCTTCCCTCAAAAAGATAAAACCTTTGCCGAATTTCTGCAGGAAGTCAAACAGACCACCTTAGAAGCTTATGAACACCAGGTTTACCCTTTCGAAGAACTACTTAAAAAAATCGATTTCGAAGTAGAACCGGGGCGCAGCCCTGCCGCCGATATCGCGTTAATCGTCCACAATATGGCTGAATTCCAGGGCAGCCTGGATGGTGATGCCGACAGCGACCTATACGTGCACAAAACATCTAAGCTGGATTTCACCTTAAATGCCATCGAGGTAGGAGAAACCATCCTTTTCAAGCTCGAATACTGCACCCGCCTGTTTAAACGCAGTACAATCCAACGAATGGCGGAACATTTTGTGAATATTCTCAAAGCGGCAGCGCAAAATCCCGGGGTGTTCATCCCGGAAATCGACCTGTTCACTGCCGCGGAGAAAAAAGCCGTTATCGGCAGCACAGCAGCCATCTACCCTTTAACCCATGCCCAAAAAAGGATTTACTATACTGAAAGATTATTTCCCGGCAGAAGCTGCAATACCCTGGCGTTTATCGTGCGTTTTAACCGGGAATTGGAAAAGAAACCCTGGCAGCAGGCGATTAATATTTTACTGCAAAATAACGACGGTTTGCGGCTGCGCGTCGTGGAGTTCGAGACGGACCGCGAACCCTGGCAGTATATTGCGCCTTACCGCCGGTATGATCCCGGTTCTTTCGATTTTTCCAGCGCTTCTTCCGCCGCTTTCGAAGAGTGGAAAAGGTCTGCAGCCCGGGAACCTTTTTCGTTGATCGACAGTGACCTATTTTATTTTGCCTATCTCAAATTTCCCGGCGGGGGAAGCGGTTACTGCATGAAATTTTTTCACTTAGTGAGCGACGGTTGGACCGTGGATTTCCTGGCCAAAGAGATCGCCTCGATCTATGAGAAATTGGCAAGCGGGCAAGAGGCCGTTTTTAGCGCCAATCCCTCTTATATCGGATACATCGGGGAAGAGAGACAATACCTGATCTCCGACCGACTGCAGGAAGACCGGCGCTTCTGGCACGAGTACCTATCGCCCCTGCCTCCTGAGGCGCGCATATGGTGGAATAAAGGGCAGCCGGGAGATGTAAAAGCCGCGGTAAAGCTGCTTCCCCTGCCCGGTGAACTGCGCAGCAGCCTCCACAGTTACTGCAAAACGCATAAAACCTCGCTTTACAAACTTTTTTTAAGCGCCCTCGCTATTTATATAAGCAGGGTCAGCCGCCTCGACGATATCGTTATCGGCAGCGCCGCTCATAATCGCAGCAAAAGCCGGGCTAAAACAGCCGGCATGTTTGTCAGCACCTTTCCCATCAGGATAAACGTCGATTTTTCGCTGTCCTTCGCTGCTTATGTGCAGGAAGTGGGCAAACAGGTGAATCACATCGTGAAGAACCACGGGCAGTATCCTTTCGACCGGCTGGCCGCTGAATTGAAAGAGAAAACCGGGGTGGATGCCGGTTACCTGCTTAATATCAACCTCATCGGCCACCCGGATATAAAGGAAGCCGGGTTCGGGATCGAGCATATTTTCCCCGGCGCTGAACCCACCCTGCTGGCCATCCATATTAATCCCTGCAATAGGGATATCCAGGGTCTATTGGAGTTGGAATGGGACTATCGGCAGGAGATTTTTTCGCCCCGGGAAATCGAAATGATGCATCGCAGTGTCACTCATATCCTGGCCGCTGCCCTCAGCCGGCCCGAAAAGAAACTGGCGGAAATCGAAATCTGCGCTGCAAAAGAGAAAGAAAAGATACTTTATACTTTTAATAAAGCCGTTCCGGACCGTGCTGCCGGCAGGGACAAAACCCTGCACCGGTTATTTTCGCAGCAGGCGGAAAGAACGCCCCACAGTACAGCGCTTACGGGGACCGGTTTATCGAAATTCCGGCAAATATCCGTAACCTACCGGGTTTTGCAGCGGCAGGCCGGGCAACTAGCTCTCTTGTTGAGGGAAAGAGGCTTAAAACCCGGCGACATTGCCGCCATAAAGCTCGAGCGTTCGATAGAAGTGATTACTTTTACCCTGGCCATATTAGAAGCAGGCGGCGCTTACCTGCCCATCGATCCCGCCTTCCCGGCAGAGAGGCAGAGCTATATGCTGCGGGACAGCCGGGCCGAAATACTGCTCACCGATGAAGATCGAGAGGCAGTAAGCGAAAACGGGTTACCGCTTATCGTTGTAAACAGCGACCCGGATGTGGCTCGCATCTTCAGGGGACAGGAAAACCCGCCGCCTTCGCCCCGGGCTGCCGCCGCGAAAAAAAGTCGTGCCGGTCTATCTTCGCCCCCGGTCAAAGGAAATAGTCTTGCGTATGTGCTCTACACCTCCGGCACCTCCGGCCAGCCCAAAGCCGTGGCTGTAGAGCATGGTAATGTGGTCTCTTATGTGGCTGCCTTTAACCGGGAATTCCGCCTTGCTCCGAAAGATGTGGTATTGCAGCAGGCATCCTACAGTTTCGATGTATTTGTGGAGGAGACCTATCCCGTGCTCTTATCGGGCGGTAGTTTGGCCGTACCGGCGCCGGATGTGATCCGGGACACGCGCCTGCTGTGGGCGTTTATCATCACCCGGCGCATCACCCTGATCAGTTGTTCTCCTTTAATGTTAAATGAATTGAACCGGTTCGAAGGTTTCGGTATTCAGCCCCGGCACATTCCCGTGCACACCTTTATCAGCGGCGGCGATGTATTAAAAAAGGAGCATGTCGATAATTTTCTACCTTTAAGCAGGGTTTACAATACCTACGGGCCGACGGAGATCACCGTATGCGCCTCGTACTACCGGTGCCGGGCGGAGGATTCCGCGGCCCCGCCTATCGGCAGCCCCATACTCGATTATGCGGTTTACATACTCGACAAATATGACCATTTGCTGCCGGAAGCAGCAGCCGGTGAGTTATGTATCGGCGGGGCCGGGGTTACCCGCGGTTACCTCAATAATCCTGAACTAACGGCGGAAAAATTTGTGCGGCTGCCTTTTGAACTCGATAGGTCATATAGGTCTAATAAGTCCTATAAGACTTATGCTTCCTCACCCCTCACTCTTTACCGGACTGGAGATTTGGCCCGCTGGCTCCCCGACGGTAATATCGAATTTTTAGGCCGCATCGACCGGCAGATCAAAATTCGCGGTTACCGCATCGAATCGGCGGAAATCGAGAACCGGTTTTTAGAGCATGAAGCAGTAAACGAAGCAGTGGTTTTGTGCCGGGAAACAACAGCAGGTGAAAAACAACTGTACGCTTACATAGCAGTAGACAACAAAAAACAAGCGCCGGGCAGCGGAGAAATAAGAGAATATCTATCCGCTCGATTACCCGCTTATATGGTACCGGCCTTTTTTGTTTTCGTAGATAAGATACCGCTGACACCCCAGGGCAAAGTAGACCGCAGGGCGCTCCTGGCCTATAAAGAACCACACACCCGCTTTTCCCCCGCTCCCGTCCTCCCCGCGGCAGGCAGTGAAAGTACCCTGGCAGAGGTTTGGAAAAAAGTATTACAATTAGATAATATCGGCAGCCATGATAATTTTTTCGAGATCGGCGGCACTTCCATTACGATTTTGCAAGTGCAGAGAGAATTGGAGAAAACGTTAAAAAAAGACATCCCCGTAGTAAAGCTGTTTTCTTATCCCACCATCAGTTCCCTGGCCCGCTGCTTAGACAACGAAGCAGAAGGAGAAGAAGATTACCCCGGCGGGGAGACACAACTGCCCGGCAAAAATTTCTCCGCCCCGCTCGAACAAACCGCAGGCAAACAGGCGGCAGTGATCGGCATAAGCGGGGTTTTCCCCGGGGCCGGGGACATTCGCCGGTTCTGGGAAAATCTTAAACAAGGAGTGGAATCGATTACTTTTTTCTCCAACGAAGAACTGGAGGAAGTGGGCATTAGCCCCGATCTATTTAAAAACCCCGCTTATGTTAAAGCCAGGGGGATCGCCGCCGGAGCCGAATATTTCGACTCCTCTTTCTTCGGTTATACGCCCAAAGAAGCGGAAGTGATGGACCCCCAGATGCGCGTATTCCACCAGTGTGTGTGGGCTGCATTGGAAGACGCCGGTTATAATCCTTTTTCTTATGAGAAGCGCATCGGCCTTTATGCCGGTTCGTCCCCCAATCTCAACTGGGAAAATGTGGTCACCTTTTTCGGGGCAATCAATACGTTGAGTGAATTCCAGGCCAGGCTCCTGCGCGGCAAAGATTTTATGTGCACCCGCATATCCTACAAATTAAACCTCAAAGGCCCCAGCTTTAGCCTCCAGACAGCCTGTTCTACCTCTTTAACAGCCGTTCACCTGGCTGTGCAGGGACTGCTGAACGGCGAGTGCGAAATGGCCTTAGCCGGGGGGGTAAATATACCTTACCCGCAGAAGAGCGGCTATACCTACCAGGAAGGGATGATTAATTCCCCCGACGGCCACTGCCGCGCTTTCGACGCCGATTCAGCCGGGGTGGTAGGTGGAAACGGCGCCGGAGTGGTGGTTTTGAAGCGGTACGAAGAGGCCGCAGCGGACGGGGATAATATATATGCCGTTATTAAAGGTTCCGCCATCAATAATGACGGCATCCGGAAAGTCGGTTATACTGCCCCCAGTGTCCAGGGGCAGGCAGCAGTGATCCGCGCCGCCCAGGTTAGAGCCGGGATAAAACCGGAAACAATCACCTATATCGAAGCTCACGGCACCGGCACGGAATTAGGAGACCCCGTAGAAATAGAAGCCTTGAAAATAGCTTTTAACAGCGCTAAAAGAGGTTTTTGCGGCATCGGTTCCGTTAAAACCAATATCGGCCATTTAGATGCGGCAGCCGGGATTGCCGGTTTTATAAAAGCCGTATTGGCCCTTAAGCACCGGAAGCTTCCACCCAATCTTCATTTTAAAGCCCCCAATCCTAAATTGAGACTGGAAGGTTCGCCTTTTTATGTGGTGGCTGAACCGACAGAATGGAAACTCGACCCCTTATCGGCTGCCCACGGCGTGGGCCGCCGGGCCGGGGTGAGTTCATTCGGCATCGGCGGTACTAATGCCCACGTGGTCCTTGAAGAATGGGACGATGCAAACTACAAATTACAAAATACAAATAACAAACAAATCACAAATTCCAAATTACAAGCTTCAAACAGCGATCCCCAACCACCGCTTCTTTCCGCTGACGCCCATACGTCCGATATGTCCTATTCGTCCGATACATTCCCTTCGTCTCATCGCCTATTGCTATTATCCGCTCAGACACAGCCCGCTTTAGATAAAATGAACGAAAATCTCGCCGAATTTCTAAAAGAAAACCCTGCTGTGAATTTAACAGACACGGCCTATACACTGCAAGTAGGCAGGAGATCGATGCCTTTTCGCAGGACGGAACTATGCGCCTCGGTTGAAGAAGCGATAGAGAAATTGTCCGGCCCCGGAAAAAAAACGCAGTCTTTTTTCGTCAAAGAAGAAAATCCCCCGGTTTTCTTTGTTTTCACCGGCATCGGTTCCCAGTATGTGAATATGGGATTGGATTTGTACCGCGGCGAACCCCTGTTCCGCGAAGAAATGGAGCGCTGTTTCGAGATTCTAAAAAACCTGGGCTTAGATTTAAAAGAGGTACTTTACCCACTCCAGGAAGTAGAAAAGGAGAGCGAAGACCTGATAAATCAAGCTCGATTCATCCAGCCCCTGCTTTTTATTTTCCAGTATGCCTTAGCTAAATTCTTGATCGCGCTGGGCATCCGGCCCCGGGCCATGATCGGCTACAGCCTGGGAGAGTATACCGCGGCCTGTATATCCGGTGTTTTTTCCTTAGAAGACGCCTTAAAAATCGTGGTTGAACGGGCAAAATTGATCCAGGGCACGGCCCCCGGAGCTATGTTGAGCGTCCCCCTGCCCGAAGAAAAGATAAAACCCCTGTTAACCGGGGATATTTCCCTGGCCATCGTGAACGGTCCCTCCTGCGTGGTGGCCGGGCCGAAAGCGGCAGTGGAAGCATTCGAAGAGAAGATGAAAGCCCGCAGATTGATATGTACGGGTATCAATAATTCTTTTGCCGTGCATTCTGCTTTGATGGAGCCAATCCGCCGGGAACTTGAAGCTAAACTGAAAGAAACATCATTGGCAGGTCCCCGCATCCCTTACATTTCCGATGTCAGCGGCAATTGGATCAGTGCAGCGCAGGCAGCAGACCCCGTTTATTGGGGAGAACAGATGTGCGCTTCCGTCAGGTTCTCAGACGGATTAAGCCGACTGTTAAAAGAGGAAAACGCAGTTTTTATCGAAATTGGGCCTGGCCGGGTATTAAGTAATATGATCCTCCAGCACGCGGACAAAAAAGAGGGGCAGCAGTTTGTCTCTCTCGTACGTCACCGGCAGGAAAAAAGTGCCGATGATTATTTTTTCCTGCGCAGTATCGGGCAGTTGTGGCTTTACGGCGCGCCTGTAGATTGGACGCAGTATTATGCCCGGGAAAAGAGGCGCCGTATCTCGCTGCCCACCTATCCTTTTGCCAAAAGAAAGTATTGGCTCGAAGCTCCCCGGGCTGCCGAGCCGGGCAAACTGCACGGCATGGCAGCGCACATGAGAAAACCTCTGCTCTCCGATTGGTTTTATGTACCTTCCTGGAAACGGAGCCGCCTGCCGGTGTCTCCTGTTGAAAGCCCCACTTCTTCCACCTGCCTGCTGTTTGCCGATAATAGTGGGTTCGGTGAGCGGTTGGCCGGTTTGCTGCGGCAGTCGGGCCGGGAAGTGGTGTTTATCGAGCAGGGCGAAGGTTTCGGGAAACAAGAGGGCCCGCCGCCTGCGTATACCATAGATCCCCGGCAGTACAGCCATTACGAGCAGGTGATGCGTGATCTGCTGTCTAAAGGCACTGTGCCTACCGAGATCATACATGCCTGGAATATTTCTGCTGACCCGGACGAATCCCGGTCCTCGGGTTGGCAGCAAATAGAGAAAGACCAGTACCCAGGGTTTTACAGTCTTCTTTATTTAGGCAATGTGTTGGCTGCGGCCGGTTTGCAGGATAAAGACATACGTATGACATTGTTTGCCCAGCGGTTGTTCGAAGTGATGGGGGAAAAGAATTTATCTCCCGGTAAAGCGCTGCTGCTGGGCCCGCTGCAGGGATTGCCTTATCAACTGCCCCGGTTGAGTATACGCTGCGTGGACGTAGGTGAAGACATCCACGCCGCCTGTACTGGAGAGGAAGAGATATTCTCCTTGTTATTAAAAGAAGTCACAGCCGGGCAAGCGGGAGAAATGGCGGCTTACCGTAACCGGCAGCGTTGGCTGCGAATTTATGATCCCCAACTGCTGGAGGAAGCTGTCGAGGCGCCGGGAAATTTTGTGAAAGACGGGGTTTATCTAATTAGCGGCGAACCTGGAGGAACGGCCTTTGTGTTGGCAAAACATCTAATTGAAGAAGTAGGAGCAAAGGTTGTGCTGCTGTGCGATCCTGTTTATCCTGTGGAGGGAGGCATGCAGCAAAAAAGGGGAAAAAAGGGGACAGGCAAAAAATCGGGGGGAGCGAAGTTATTGGTGGTGGAAGTCGATATGAGCAGTGCGGATGCAATGAAGAAGGCCCTGGAACAAGCAGAGAAAACCTTTGGTCCGGTTAAGGGCGTTATTCATACTGTAAACCGGGTTGATCCCGCAGGCCCCGCTGTTCCCGGTGCGCCGGGCGCCCCTGCTGCCGGGACGGCAAATCAACCCGGGCCGGTGAGTAGTCTTGAAGAACTGCAAGCACAATACCACCGCAAGATAAAAGAACTGCTGGCGCTGCAAGAGGTGCTGCAAGATAAGGAACTCGATTTTTGCCTGCTGCTATCGTCGCTTTTGGCCGTATTAGGCGGTCCCGGTCTTATCAGGGCAGCCGCTCTCGATGCTTTCGCTCACAGCCTGGCTTATTTACAGGGCGGGGTCGCTGCAGCGCCCTGGGTATGTGTCAACTTAGAACTGCGCCGGAGCGGCCCCCCGGGGGAACGCTCCGGCAGCGGCGATGATTTGATAGAGGAAGCCTTCCTGAGCGAAGCCGATGCAGTGCAGGCCATCCGCCGGGTTTTAGCTGATCCGGGAGCAGGACAAATCATCGTCTCTCCCTTAGATTTCCAGGCCGGGAAAGGGTTGTGGCAGCAGTTTGTGGCCGCCCAGGTGCGAGAAGCAGGCTCCCGGCAGGAAGAGGAGAAAGGGCGGCAGGAGTATGCCGTGGAGGATTATGCTGCTCCCCGTAATGATTTGGAACAAGGCATAGTCCGTATCTGGCAAGAGTTTCTCGGTTTTGAAAAAATCGGCATTCACGACAATTTTTTCCATTTAAACGGGGACTCGTTAACCGCCACGCAGCTCGTATCGCGGCTCAAGGAGATGTATCCCGTGGAAATCCCGCTGCAGGACTTTTTTGCCGAACCCACGGTGGCGCACCTGGCGGAAGTCATCAAAAAGTTGTTAGTCGAAAGGATAAAGAGTCTCTCCCCGGAGGCGAAGAAGCGGTTAGCGAAAAAATAGTTTGTAATTTGTTTCGAGCTGCGGATTTATAAACCCCAGCTTTTGGTGCACTGCCGCGGGGGTCGGCGACCCCAGCCTATGAGGGGAGCGGCTTATACCCTGCCCACGTGGTGGGCTAATTTTCCCTAATTGGAGGCATGATGTCACAAGAAGAGATATTAAACGAAGAGTCTGAACTTTCGCTTGAAGAACAGGCTATACTGGAAAAAATATTAAAAGGAGAATTAAGCGAAGAACTAAAGGTAGAAAAGATACCGCGGCGGGAGATTTTTTCTCCCCTGCCGTTATCGTTTTCCCAGCAGCGTTTGTGGGTGCTTGACCGGCTGGTACCCGGCAGTCCCTTTTACAATTTGCCCGCTGCTTTTAAGTTGGCGGGCGATGTGGACATAGGTGTACTGGAGAGAGCCTTTAACGAAATTATCGAACGTCATGAATCGCTGCGCACTGTGTTTACCATGGCGGGAGAAGACCCGGTGCAGGTGATCCTGCCGCAGCTGCAGCAGGAATTCGTTACCATCGACCTGCGGGAAATGCCGCAGGCCGAACGGGACAAAGAGGTGCTGCGCCTGGCAAATGAAGAAGCCGCCAAACCTTTCGACCTGGAAACCGGCCCTATGCTGCGTCTAACCCTGCTGCTTACCGGCGCGGATGAGTATGTGCTGCTGTTTACCATGCATCATATTATTTCCGACACCTGGTCTACCGAAATTTTCATTAAAGAAATCGCTGTGCTCTATGATGCCTTCTCAAAAGGGAAATCTTCTCCCCTGCCTGAACCGGGCCTGCAGTACCCCGATTTTGCCCTGTGGCAACGCAAATGGATGCAGGGCGAAGTGTTGGAGAAGCAGTTGGCTTACTGGCGGGAGCAATTGGGCGCTAACCTGCCCATCTTAGAATTACCCACAGACCGGCAGCGTCCGTCGGTGCAGACGTTCCGGGGCAGAATGCAGTCATTTGTAGTGGAAACGGAGGTAACCCGGGAATTTACCGCACTGGCCCGGGACGGGGATTGCAGTTTGTTTATGGTGGTATTGGCGGTTTTGAATGTGCTGCTTTCCCGGTATTCCGGGCAGGACGACATCCTGGTCGGTTCTCCTATTGCCAACCGCAACCGCTCCGAATTAGAAGAGGTCATCGGTTTTTTTGCCAACACCCTGGTATTCAGGACCGATCTTTCCGGCGCTCCTACTTTCCGGCAGCTGCTGAACCGGGTGCAGCGGGCGACTTCCGGCGCTTATGACAACCAGGATTTA
>JAGLSW010000595.1 GCA_023135565.1 Candidatus Aminicenantota bacterium
AACTTTTGATAATTGAGAAGCAAAAGCGCCCCCCCCCCTCTGTGCTTGCCGGGGCTGAATAATTAAAGAGAACCTTTTTTGAAGATGACCCTGGTACGGGCCAAATAACGAGTCAACAACTTGTCCGGGTCTATAGCTTTGTAAATCTTAGCAAAACGCTCATGACCGGCTCGATCTCCCACTGTATAATCTATCTTTAATAACAACCTGTCTTTTCGATATTCCACCACATCTGTGTCGCATAACCGCGATTCTATCTCGCCCCGGAAACGCTCCGAATTCTCGATCCCCAATTCATACTCCGCGGCGGCTATGTCACGATTAAGATTGGGGGCGCTGTTTTTAATCTCTACTTTCTTGATTTTTAACAGCGGCGATACAGATTTCAAAGCTGCCAAAATCTGCTCTTCATTGAGAAAAGGGTCTACGAAAATTTCAGCGGCTTCATCGAGCCCAACCGCGTAAACAGGCAGCGGCGCCAGCGTGGCTATCTTTATACGCGGATGAAATCCTCCGCTGCACTTGAACTCTATTCCCGATTTCCTGATCAACCGCTCTAAATACTTCAACATAGGCACCTGGGAAAAAAAGATAAAATCCCCGCTCTTTTCATAAAATATCCTGACTTTATTATACTGCTTCTCGACGGGAGGAATCTTCTCAGCAGCAGTTCCGGGAGGTACGGGCGCCCCGGGGAGACTCGCTCCGGCACGATCCGGCTGATCCGGTTCAGGCGGCAACGGTTCAGGCGGCGTGGGCTGTTCCGGCGGCGATTCTTCCGCCAGTCGAACCGGGCCGGGGTCGCCTTTTTTCATACCATACAAACAACCGCCGCAGGCTTTGCAGTCTTCGGGGGCGCAGCAGGGGGTGGAATCACCGGAAAGCGCCCGCCGGTACTCTGCTTGCAAATATTCGGGCTTGTAGTTTACCGCGATAAAATCCCAGGGCAGCGGCTCATCCACGGGAATCTCCTGCAAAAACTCCCCGGCAGCAGATTCCTCCAGCAGCTCTTCCCAAACCGAAAAATGAAAATCATGATCCCAGGCGGAAAAGATTTCACCCTTTTTTAGGGCTTTGAGCAGGATGTCACCGACGCGATAATCACCGCGGGCCAGCAGCGTTTCCACCACACTATTGCGCGGGTCGTGAAAATCCAATACGATCTTTTTGTACTTTTTTAAGCGATTTTTCAGGAACTTTATTTTTTCGGTAATTTCCGGCACGCTCTCCCTTTTGGCCCACTGCAGCGGGGTGTGCGGCTTGGGTACAAAAGTCGAAAAAGAGATGTGCATTTTTATCCTTTTTTTGGCGCTCCTGACGTGGGCATGGATGTCCTCGATCAACTGCGCGGCGGCTTCGACGTCCGCCTGGGTTTCGGTGGGCAGGCCCAACATAAAATATAACTTTATTTTCTGCCAGTTGTACTCCAGGGCCAGGTCAACGGCTTTGAAAATTTCTTCATTGCTAACGTCTTTGTTGATTACTTTTCGTAACCGTTCGGACCCGGCTTCAGGCACGATGGTGATGCCTGTGCGCCTGAACAAAGAGATAGTAGAGAGCAGCAAATTCGATATGGTGGAGGGACGCAGCGAAGAAACCGAAAAAGAGATGCCCGGTTCGATGACGCGGGGAATAAGGTCCAGCAGTTCTTTTAGCTGGGGATAGTCGCCGGAACTCAAAGAGGTGAGCGAAAATGCTTCGAAACCGGTGGCAGGGAGAGCCTTTTTGATATAATCGAAAGTCTTTTGCGCCGACTTGCCGCGAAAAGGGGCATAGTAGGATTTGGCCTGGCAGAAACGGCAGTTCTGCGGGCAGCCGCGGGCGATTTCCACGGTCAGGCGGTCGAACACCGCGTTGGTGATGGGGACGATTATCTTTTCGTCGGGAAAAGAAGCGTCCATATCTTTAATAATGCGTTTTTTCACGGCCCCGGCAGGCAGCGCCGGACGATAGAAACGGCCTTTCTTTTCCAAAGGCGCAAGGGCGGGGACGTAAATGCCCTCGATGGCGGCAAAAGAACGCAGGGCGGCGTCTTTGTCCAATTCTTTGTTTTTATAGGCGGATAGTACTTCCAACATGTCGGGGAAAAGCGCTTCCCCTTCGCCCAGGGCAAAAATATCGACAAATTCCCGCAGCGGTTCGGGGTTGATGACGGAAATCCCCCCGGCTGCGATCAGGGGGAAACTTTCGTCCCGTTCCCGGCTGTGCAGGGGGATTTGAGCCAATTCCAGGATTTGCAGCAAGTTGGTATAGGTCATTTCGCTGAGCAGCGAAAACCCGATCAGGTCGAAATCTTTCAGGGGGGTTTTGTTTTCTAAAGAGAAGAGAGGGACGTTGTGGTTTTTGAAAGCTGCGATGCTGTTTTTCCCCGGCAGGAAGCAGCGTTCGGCATTGACGTCATTTCTTCGGTTCAGGATATGGTAGAGGAGTTTCAGGCCGTAGTGGCTCATGCCGATTTCGTATTTATCGGGGAATATGAGGCAAACGTTGAGCAGACCGAAGCCTTGTTTTTTGACCACATTGATTTCCGCCCCGGTATAGACCTGGGGGTTTTCTAAGTTAAAGAGAAGTTCTTTTATATCTATTTCAGCACCTATTTTGTATCCAAACCGAGTGTAATACCTATCGTATTGTCGCGCAACGGCATATCAAAAGTTTTTGCGGGGTCAAGGGG
>JAGLSW010000596.1 GCA_023135565.1 Candidatus Aminicenantota bacterium
GGGCTTTTTATTTTTTGCCCCGAAGCGACGGGGTGTGTTTGGTCGCGGGTGCCGACCCCCTCTGTGCTCTGTGGCTAAAAAATCACGAGAACCTTATTCGCCGAATTCTTTCAGCAGGGCGGCGATTTCGTCTACACCGGGAAAACCGGCCTGTGAGCCTATTTCATAGCTTTTTTTTAGCATCATCAGCCCCTCTTCTTTATTGCCCCGTAAACACAGGATATATCCGAAGTCCTTTCCTACGCTATATAAACCAAGGGCGTTGCCTATTTCTATGGCGATCTGGTAGGCTTCGGTTTCATACTCTAAGAATTTGGAGATGTCTTCTTTTTCTAGGGCGATGTGGGCCATATTATGCAACGTAGGGGTCATACCCTCTTTATCGTCTATTTCCCGGTTGATGTTTAGGCTGTCCTGTAAATATTTTAGCGCGGTATCATAATCGCCACGAGTACGATATATACCGCTGATATTACTGAGCATAATGGCTTCTTTTGTTTTTTCTCCAATATCCTGAAATACTTTTATACTTTTTCTCATGTACTGTATCGCACTATTATAATCACTGCGGGAATAATAAATATTGGCAATATTTCCCAACGTTGAACCTTCGCCTTCATTATCGCCGATTTCCCGGCTTATGGTTAAGCTGTTCTGTAAATATTTTAGTGCGTTGTCATAATCGCCACGGTCAAAGTATATCTGGCTGATATTATTTAGTGCCCTAGCTTCGCCGTTTCTATTGCTTGTATTTCGGCCTCCGGCTAAGATCTTTTCAAAAAATTGCAGCGCCTCATCGTATTTTCCATAAAACTGCAAAATTAATCCCAGGCGGTTTAAAATAGCGAGCGGGGTTTCGTTCCCTAACAGGTGATGAGTGCGCTCCGCATAGTAAAACGAAGTATGGAACATGGAATATTCATGATAAGCGCTGGAAAGGAGATCGCCGATCTCGCCGATTCGTTTCTTGATCCTCGCGGCAAAATCAATATCCTCTTGACTGCCGCTGCCGGGAGGCTTTTGCGGAGCAGAGGGGGCAGACAGGTCAGGCAAAAGACCTGCCGGGATTTCCTGTAAGGCTTGCCGGATTTCATCGCTTTCCTTTTCCCGGAGCAGGGGCAAAACTTCGTAAGCAAAACACAGGTAGAAAAAATAAAACGCCTCTTCTAACTCATTGGACATCCGGCCCATATTAAAAAACATATAATAATGATACACCCCGGCCTGTCGATAAGAAAAAGAGGCTGCCTTCTTCTTATAATCTTGCAGCAGGTCTTTCACGATGGGCGTCACATAATAATAAAAATTCTCCAACTCCGGGTCATAAGAAATCTCGATCAACGTTAGATCATGCAAAATATCCAGCAGCGAAACAAGCCGACCGACCTCCTCCCGCTCCCTCCACTGCAGCCGAAGAGCAAGCGCCAATACCGATGTGCGGAAAGTAGACAGCACTGCCAATACCTCCTGCTGCTCCTCTTCCAATAAAGCCATCAACTCCGAAAAAAGCAAATTACGCCCCATTTCGACTTTCACAGAGGCCGTCTCCTCCGCATAATTTTCCTGGAACTTCTCTAATGAGGCAAGAGAAGAAGCGATCTTTTCCGGGTTCTTTACCAGCAGCCGGTTGAAAAACTCTAAGGCCCGGTAATTACCTCCAAACGACCGGTGCAGCAGCTTTACCACGTCGATGAATTCCACAGCGGCCGCGGCTAAATCACCCTGGTCTTCTTTCCGCTTCGCTTCGCCGCGCAAATATTCCCCGATCTGTTTCATTTCGAGTAAATTGCACTTCTTCCAGAAATCATTCAAACTCACCTGGTTGAGATCAAAGGTACGCAAGTCGCCCATGCCTTGCAGCGGATAGCGGCAGGTCAGGATAAGATGAAACCGGGCGGCGCTAATCAAAAAAGCGATCACTTCCATCAAAAAACCATACTGCGGGGCAAAATCCTGACCGGGACGCACCTGGAAAGTTTCTAAATTGTCGAAAATAAATACCGGCTCATGAGTTTCGGCAATCGAAAAGATCAGGGCGGCAAACTTCTCTATACCTTTATCGAATTCCCTGGCCTTTTTGAGGCCGTCCATATTGCCCTGGACCAGCAGGAATTTTTCTAACCTGTCCAAAATCTCATCCAATGCTTTGACCTTTTCGTCGAAAACAAAAGGCACGGTGCCGGGATTTTTGGCTGCCAGCCGCATCACCAAATGTTCGGCTAAGGCCGTTTTGCCCACCCCGCCCTGGCCTTTTAACAGGATAGGCGTTTTGTCGAAAAAAGGTTTTAAAATGGCTGCTTTATCTTTGCGCCTGCCGATAAACAGGTAATTTTTATTGTGCTCCAATAATATCCGCTCACCGGCCAAAACAGGCCGGTTGGCCGAAAGTTGCAGCTTCTCTTCCGCCAGATTCCAGTCTACTAAGTGCTCGATCTCCCCGCCAAGATAAAGGCTGGGAATCAACCACTGCAAAGGCACTGCCGGGGTAATATTGGCTTCGATTTGGTCTTCCTGCTCTTTGTCTTTAATAAACCTTACCGCCTGTTTAAAGGCGGAAAAGATATTCTCTTTCTCCGACAGGACCCGGTAAAAACGGGCGCTGAACAGGGCGGCATAATTGTCGTCCACGGACATACTCATGGAAACCACGGCCCG
>JAGLSW010000597.1 GCA_023135565.1 Candidatus Aminicenantota bacterium
CAAAACTTTTGATAATTGAGAAGCGAAAGCTACACCCTGCCGCGAAGCGGCTAAACGCTCCCCCACGCAGTGGGGTTGAAAAAGTTTGAACAAAACTTTTGTTTAAGAAACTTTAGGTCACCTTGTCGTGAAATTTTGCCACTTTCCAGCAAAATATTTTTTCTCAAAGCTGTAAACAGCTTATAATAGAGCGGTTACAGGGTAAAAAAATTTGTCGACTTTTTTCGTTTGTAATTTCCCGGCAAGCCGGGGCCGGTCCTTTTTGGTTCCGGCTCGTCCGGGTTTTGGACAGGCTAAATTATCTCAAGCTGATCCTACATACCGGTGTCTAATTCTTTATATCCTTTATCTTATAACGATGTAATCTCAAGGGTAGAATGTTCCCAGCCTCGTCAAATCGAGTCTCTTCAACCACATAAACATATCCCCTTCCTGCATATCGAATTATGCCGTTAAAGGGCACTTCTACCCCTTCTGCATATGTAATCCCATCCAGGTCGTGGATATTGATATAAGAGGTCACACTTAAATTTTCATATTTATACAGCAGGACTAAGAATATTCGCTCACCTATATAAAATACCGAGGCTGCATGAAGAGACTTACCCCACCACTTTGCGTGTTTTTTTGTAAAATCAAAAGGCGTTAAGCTGTTGGGAAACTTTTCCGCAAAAGGATAAAATTTCGCTGGAACAGCGGCAGATAAAATTTTGTGCAAGTTGAGATTATAATCGAAAAAATATATTTTATATTCTTCCGGGAAAACAAAGATAAAATTTTCCCCTGGAATCCTGCTTATCTTGCCAAGACCAAATCTCGATACAAACTTTCGCAATTTATCTTGCTGCGGTGAAAAGTAGCTTTTGATTAATTTCCCGGTGGAACTGTATTTATATATTAATTTGTTTTCGGGTGCGGTCATCCTATATGTAATAAAATCGCGATTATCAGCTATAATCATATCCTGCATATAGCCTTCGATACGCACCTGTGTTTCAAATTCATACCCTGGGGAAGAGTACACATTTATATGCCTTTTAGCTAAATCGAAATAGTATAAATTGTCATTTTTATCCAGTTCAAAACAAGTAGGTAATAAATATTCTCCAGGGCCTTCCCCTTTACGTCCAATGTATTGAAGCAATTTCCCAGCGGCAGTGAATCTCATGATTTTACCGGATTTCCCGTCCGATATAAAATATTCTCCATTAGAGTTAATGACCATATCACCTATCGAGATTATTTCACTATCAGGCTTATCGAGCTTGAAAGGAACAACCTCGGAATCTTCAAAAACCTCTTCCCATTTGGTATTAACCCTTTTACTATCCTTTAAAATTATTTCGTTCTGTTTGGTCTTTCCCGGTTTACAATTAGCGGTAGGCAGCAAGAAAAGAAACCAACATAGAAGTATAATCCAGCCGTAGAAAGTAATTCTTATTGTAAAATAATTTCCAGCCATTTATAAAACTCCTCTGTTTGCAAATATGCCGGTTTAAAAATATCAAGCACCCTAAAATCATTTGAGGTATAGAAAAAGAAAGGTGTATCTATATAACTTTCATTTTTCAATTTAAATATCCTGTAAAGTGAATCGACCTCAACTATTCTAACGGGGAAGAATAATTCGCCTGACCGGGATAGGTTTATTATTTTTGATTCTTCGCTCTTATCGGTTATCCCGACAACGGCCAAAAAGGAAATGTTTTTCTCAGCGGCAATCTCTTTAAAATAACTCAAAATTCTAAGCTCTTCATGCAAACATTTCCCGCAGACTGTCAAATCAAATATTATTATTATATACTCATCCAAATCATTCTCCTGGCGTTGGAGTCTTTCACCAAAATGAAAATCCTCAAGCTTTAATTCTAAAGGGAAAACTTCAAACAAAAACTCGCTCTTCAAATCATGTTCGAACTTTGAAATTTTTCCTTGTTTGAGAGTGCGAGTGTATTTTTTTTTATAATTGATATTTTGTATTACCAATAAGATGATTAGGATAGATAAAATGAGAATTATTATCCATTGAAAATGAAGTAAACTTCTCTTTTTTTCCATTCAGCTAATCCAGCCTAAAACTTTTAGATCAAATTTTAACTACCTCATCCTCACTTTGCAGCATGTATAACTTCCATCACCGATGCAATAATCATAACCTCCACACTGAGGACCACAACAAACTTTTGCCCAGCTTCCGGCCGATGTTTGCGGAGTAAAAGTTAAGGCTATGAGGGCGGTTGCTGCAAGTGCAATAACAAAAAAAAACAAACACACAAGAGCTACTTTTGATTTTTTCATATTACCTCTTTTTATCCTAATTTTTTTGAGTTTTTATTATAGCGTAAAAGAAAAGAAAATGCAACAGATACGAAATTTTGCTACCCCCCCATTTTTTTAATTTATGAGATAATTTCGCAATATCAAAAAATAAAAGCAAGTAATAATGCGAGAAACTTTAGAGGACAGGTTAAAAAAATCCCGCTGTGAGAAAAAAAAATCGCGCTGCTCTATTGAATTATCGAGAGTTTTCGTCTAAAATTCTACATAAGAAAAATTAAAGACGAAAAAGGGTACGGCGCACCCACTGCCTCCGGCGGC
>JAGLSW010000598.1 GCA_023135565.1 Candidatus Aminicenantota bacterium
ATCAAAAGCGCTCACCCGCTGCTCCCTGCCGCGAAGCGGCTTATAGGCTGGGTGCGCCGCGGGCCGCCAAAAAAACGTCGGGGATGCCGTAACCATGAATAAACAACGGATCAGGCTTACCGTGCTTGCGGTAATAATCGCCGCTGAAAAAGAGCGCCCGGCGGATTTCTTTCACCG
This sequence comes from Candidatus Aminicenantota bacterium, assembly GCA_023135565.1. Taxonomy (GTDB): domain Bacteria; phylum Acidobacteriota; class Aminicenantia; order UBA2199; family UBA2199; genus JAGLQA01. The sequence goes on from JAGLSW010000598.1 coordinate 178, forward strand.
TCCAACCGGGGTGCGTTTGCAGGAGACAGGCCACTGCTCCGGCCATGACCGGCGCTGCCATGGAAGTGCCGTAACCTTCCATATAACCTTTTTTATCCACCGGCGAAACGGTTGCGGTACGTACGCCGAGAGCAAGCACTTCGGGCTTAATACGGCCATCGCTTCCGGGCCCGTCGGAGCTAAAAGGAGCAATGTAGCCATCCACATCTATGGCTCCTACAGAGATAACGTCCGGGCTGTCAGCCGGGACATTCAAGTGCGAAACAGCGGCGTCCTGGTCATGCCCGGCGTTGCCGCCGCCGCAAAGACATATTAAACCGTTTCCCACGGCAATGTTCATTGCTTTTGTCATCACCGCCGTTCTGCCGTCGGCCTGCCGTGTAGTGTAGCCGCTGTAGAGCACTAAAGAAGTGGTGAGCGCGTCCGCGCCGCGGGCTTCGGCAAATTCTAAGGCCGCCGCGAACCAGCGTTCCTCTAAGTAGTATTCGATTTCGCCGTCTTCCGCGTTGCAGAGGATGTAATCCGCGTCATAGGCTGTGCCCACCAATTCTCCGGGGGAATAAGCAGCTATTGCTCCCAAAACAGCAGTGCCGTGATCGTAATTGGTATGGTGCATTCCCGGCCGGGGTGTGACGTCGCCGTCGTTTTCCACGAAATCCCACTGTGCCGTGACACGCAGGGGGTTTTTCTTGTTATTGAAAGCGCTGTGGGACAGGTCGAAACCGCAGTCGATAACGGCAACCAGGATGCCCTTTCCTGTGTAGCCCGCTTTGTGCAGTTTATGGAGGCCCAACTGCCGCACCTGGATATCCGAACGTCCGTAGAAACCGGGTGTGGTTTTCGGACTTGGCCTTTTTTTGGGTGGGGTATCGTGTTTTAGGCGGGGTTTATGTTCGTGGAAATCGCCTACTTTCTTCACAAAGGGCAAATTCTTGATCTCCTGGATTTGTTTTTTGGTTGTTAGGATAGTGACCCCGTTAAGCCAGCGGCTTTTCACGCGGATTTTCGCCCCGGTTTTTGCTACGCCTTCGATGTATTTTCCAGCCAGGGGAAAATCTTTTTCATCGAAAAGTCCGGGAAAGGTGCGTTTTTTTTTGCGTCTTTTTAAAGCCCTGGGATTGAAGTTTTTTTCCAGGTTTTCCAGGATTATTTGACGCTGTTTTTTGTTGAGGGCGCCTTTATCTTTAAACTCCACCCAGGCATCGTACAAAACGTTTTCTTTGAGCGCGGATTCGGATAGCTTAACCAGGGGTTTGGGTTGGCTTCGAGCAGTTACGGCAAAGCTGAGAAAGAGCAGGAAACCCGCTGCCAGTCCTAAGGTTATTGTAGGTAAAAATACCGGTTTTTGTTTCATTTTTGTTACTCCTTTTTACTAATACTTCCTGGGAGTTTGCTAAAAAACAAACTTTTCGGTCAAACTGGCCGGAAATGTATCTTCTCGGCACCTCATAGGGTGGGGGCGTCGCCCCCTTAAGAGTGTTACGTTTTTTTTTAGATTAGGTTTGCGAAAACCGTCCTGCCGGGGCGTTCGAGATTGGCACCAGGGTCGTTCGAAAGAGGTGACTTGCCCGTTCGATTGTACTCCAACCCGATCGAAAAGGGTGACTGACCCGATCGAAGGGGTCAAAAATTCTTTCTTAAATGGCCTATAATAACAGTTAATCGAGATATTTTTGCCGAGAAAAGGAAAATCTTAACAAGGTGTCCGAGAAATATTTCCCGATTTGCGAAACGGGAAATTTTGCTCTATATGAGCCGGAAATGGGATGAACCTATCGTTTTATTCTTGATTTTTCGCCCTGAATGGAGAATTTTTGACACTTTTTTTGGTGGGTTTGAATTCTCGGACAGTCAGTTAACGACTTAGCATCCTTTTCCTTAACTTGCTGCTTATGGAGTCTATCGATAGAACTATAAAATTCCTGTGTTACTTTCCTGCATTTATCGTTGTACGTTTGGTCTTCATATATTTTAGAAGTCCGGATTAGTGAACAGCTCAGAATAAAGTAACTTACGGCAAGAAATAATTGGTCTAAAAAAAGTTTTGGCTGCTCGTTCACAACGTCGAACCACTTCTTAATGTAACTTTTTTTAGTCAATTTATCTTCATTAAATTTATATTTGACTGCTTTATTCAACTCAAATTTATCCTCCCCAACTTTGACCTTCGAAAAGAAATTCGAGCCTATTTTTTTTAGAACTCCTTCCGCCTCCATATCCACATGTTCGGGAGTCTCCAATAACATTTCTAAATACTTCATGGCATCATTGTTTTCTATATCCCAATCAAGCTCATACAGCTTAATAGATTTGGGGATACCTTTTACTAAGTGCCGCTTATCTTGTTCTCGAAATGTCGTAAAGTGCAGGGGGGCTTTCTCCTTCAACTCACTTCCAGAAAACCTTTCACACCACTTATTGAACATATCAGCTACATCCTCAGAAGCACAAATACGGGAATTATGGCATTCCCGCGCAAGAGTTTCGATTCTTTTGGCAACATGAATGTGAAGTCCGGCAATGTCATCCCACTTATTGGAAAGCGCGAACTTTGAGGCAGGGCCGATGTGTATGCCGACGGCCATATCCCTGGGAAATTGTTTGCCGGTTAACCTTTCCAGGTTATAAGGTGAAATAAACCAGTAGAGTTTGGTCAAATAAGCAAACATAACAGCCGATGCAATAATATCCTCTTTCTTCTCTTCTGTCTTATCATCCAAAGAGGCAAACGATTTTACTTCGTCACCTGTAATATCGATATCTTCTATCCTATCTTTAAAATTAAGTGAGATGTCGGAGGATTCTTCCCATACATTTCTTTCCTTTAAAAAATTGCGTGCACTTTCGACAGCCCAACGAAAAGAGGAAATGTAGTTCCCAGCGAAGAATTGAGGCGTCTGCTCCGTAGCAACTTCTGTACTCCCGATCAGGTCGGCAAACAAAAATAAATAATTTTTCGGTTCTAGCTTCTCGGACATAGGTATCATAAACAGCTTAAAAGAGCTTAATTTTTTCTTTCTTATCGAAATGTTCTACTTGCTCAAGTTTTTTTAATTTACCCACAACCAGATAGGTTAGCGGTGTCGCCGCAGCTTCATAAATGGACTTAAACAACCAGGCGGAAAGAGTTAAACTTACAAGAAGCTTGAATGGAAAAACTCCATAAAATCCTATTAATGCAAAAATTGCAGAGTCGATAAATTGGCCACCCAACGTAGAAGTGACGGTTCGCATCCAGAGAAACTTGCCTTCGGTTTTCAATTTCATTCGGGACATAATGAAAGAGTTTGTCAACTCCCCCAAAACGTAGGCTATTGCAGAAGCGATAACTATTCGAGGGACAAGAGAGTGAATTGCTGCGAATTCTTTTTGAAGGTTCCACGCCGGTGCGGGGGGGAGTTGAATTGCGATCCAGAGGATACCTGCCATAAAAAGATTGGCAAGAAGCCCCATATAAATTACACGCCTGGCCCGGTTAAATCCATATACCTCGGTTAGGATATCCCCAAAAATATAACTTATGGGAAATATAAGAATACCTGCCGTAAAACTGAAAGACCAAATTTTAAATATTTTTTGAGCGGCCAGGTTCGATACCAATAGAGCGGTAACAAATATTACGGCTATTATATCTAAATACCTGGGTGACCACTCGGTACTGGACTCGGTGATGCGAAGAGAATCTTTTTTAGGTACGCTCGATGTCATACTTTACTCCTTATAACTCAGTTTGAGACGATTCCCAGGTCATAATTATACCAATGGAATGCATCTGGGGCCCAGAGCGGCAAATCTTTTATTTCAGTAAAACCTTCTCTTTCAGCAAGTACTTTTGCATAACCGTTCCAGGGAACTACACGCCCCACTATATATGAGAATCCGAATGTTGATGCCTTTTCCTTTACTGCCCGGCAGAGTCTTTTTCCTATAGAGAAAGCTCTCCTCTTCTTTGGGTCAATAATGAGGTGGCAAAGTTCTACACAACCAGCGGGAAGACATTCTATTTCACTTATCGAAATTGTACAAAACCCAATCGGTTGATCACTGCCGATTTCAATTAGTACAAGATTTTCCAGGGAATTTTCAAGCCATTTTTGAAGGATGTTGGGAGTAAGGCAATCCCCGTTGTCGCCGGACACCATCCTGAGAGCCTTTCGTGTTTTTACCCAAGAACATATTTTGGGAATATCCTGGGAAAGAATATTTCTTGCCCTGTCCTGTCCTGGTGACGGCAAGCTTATCTTGAACATTGGTGAAGTTATTGGTTCCAAGCTTCCTTCACTTCTATTTGCTAAACGATCTATTCTATACATCCGATTTTTTCCTCTGCTGATATTTTAAAATAATTTCGTTGAAAATTCAACTAAAATTCTAAAAAAAACGTTGAAAAATTATTTTTTATTGATTTTCTGAAATTATCAGGGCTTTCGAGGTTTTCTCCAAATTATCTAAGACTGCGTTAATTCTGAAAAGTTTAATAACCGTGGAGCAGGTCTTGAATTTTAAAATTCGCTAAAGACACTCGGTAAATTCTAAAATTCAAGCCCTGATAATGCACATTCTATTAAAAGAGAGATTTGGGAACAGTAATGTTACACTCCAATGTCGGCGGGAACAATTATTAAATTTTACACTTGCTGTATTAGAGAAGAGGGGGGAAAGCATTCCTGCCTATCAAGAAATCCCGTTCCCCGTCTTTCAACATCGCTTCTGCAAAATCGCGGTTACTCACATTGGACAGGGACACAGCCGCACGATATACCACCGGGAATTGCCACCCTCCGTTTAAACGTTTAATACCTTTCGTTTTTATATATTCCCTGGTCTGCCGCATAAGGTTAAACAAAAAATTCTCAACATCCTCGATTACAACACCATCTTCAGCTATGTCAAGGAACAAGGGATTATGATTGGTGAAATTTGAGATCACTTCCGGTGATGAAAGAAGTAATACATCCACTGCCATTCCCGGCAGCGAACGTTTGATTGCCATTATTTCTTTTGTTCTTCGATGACGCTTGGGGTTGATGGGTTCAGCTACCACCAGGAGGTCTACGTCTGAATCCCGGTTCGCTTTACCCGCTGCTTGTGAACCGAATAGAACAGCTCCCGAAATAGTAAAAGGGAATCGATTCTTTTTCAAAGCAGCTTTTATCGTTTTTGTTATTCTTGTTTTCTTTTTCATTACTCTAAAATAATAGTACTCAATCCACCTCTTGTCAAGCCTATCTCCTCATATTATTCGTTACCTGTTTTCATCGACGGGTTGACTACCGACAGGTAGGTGTAACGAGGCTGAATCGGGTTCGCTTACGCTTGCGGCTTACTTCACTAACCATAGTTCTACATCTTTGCCTCCGGCGGGGACGCGGCGCGTCCAGCCTCTTGCCTCCGGCGGCCCTGCC
>JAGLSW010000599.1 GCA_023135565.1 Candidatus Aminicenantota bacterium
GGTCAATTTTAATGAGCGCTATAGGCTTTACTTTTATAAAACAGCACCCCCACTATCAGGGTAAATAGCGGGGTCACGGAATTAAGTACGCCTGCCAGGGCGCTGTCTATGCGGGTCTGGGCCGCGGTAAACAGGAAAGCGGGAATCCCCACTCCCAAAAAACCGATGATTAATAAAGATTTCACGTACCTGCGATGAATATCCTGTAAAGTTTTACGAAAAAAACCGGTTTTTTCTTTATTCCCGGGATTTCGGCCGCCCTCATAGGCTGGGGGCGCCGCCCCCCTGTGATTTTGATCGTTCTTCTTATTGGACGCGGACGTAGTCCTTTCTCGACTAATCAGGACCCTGATATTTTTTATTATAACCGGCAGCATGAAAATAAAAGAGATAAAGAGTCTTAGAGCAGCCACCTGGGAGCTGGAATATGATTCCAATCCTTTTTTCATCAAGATAAAAGAGGAACCCCAGATCAGGGAGAGGAAGAGCATGGTGGCCCACTGCCCTTTTCTATTAGAGAGTATCCTGTAAAAAGTAACTTTTTTCATCCTGCATTGTACATCAAAAGGCCGTACTAATCAACTTTTTTGGTTCGACTCTTCCTGCTGAAAACAAATTTTTTTATTGAAATAGGAACAGACTTATATTATAATTGTTAATGAGAAAAAAGATTTTCTTAATAGTAGTAAAGGAGTTATTGTGCGAAAAAAATCGAAATTAATCGAACAGTTGAAAGCAGAAGAAATGCTGCAATATAAGAACCTATCTCCGGGGCAAAGGGTGGAAGTGGCAATATCCCACAATAAATTGATAAAAGAAATCTTTTTTGCCGGGATGAGAAAAAAAGGATTTAGCAAGGAAGAGATAGTCAGGAAATATCACGGGCATTTAGATGAATAAACAAGTCCTGGAAAAAGAACTGGATAGATGCCGGTTATCTCTTGACTCGATCAAATAAGTTTTGATCATAGTTTCCAATTTTACAAATTCTCGATCTCTTCCTTCGTTAACCCGGAAGCCTGGGCAATTATTTCGATTTAGATGCCGCGTGATTGCATCAGTTCTTCAATCAACGGAGGCACATCGTACCATAGCTCTCCATTTTCATGAACAATGATATTTTGAGCGACAAGATGCTCTAAAACCCGTTCATTAGGAGGTTCACTGCCGATGTGCTTATCCCGCCGAACGCGCTGGAAAAGTTCATAATCATATTTTATCAGGGTGCGGCTCAAGCTGTTGTATATATGCCTGACCGCAGTATCCACATCGCGAATATCGATCTTTTTTTTCTCTTTCGACGATGCTTCCAATCCTGCATAATGAATGATGAGCAGGCAGAAGGAAATACTGCCGCCGCTCATATAAGCGGCCTTATCCAATGCGGTATCGGAGATAAACCGCCGGGGGATACGCTCGAGTATCATTTTTTTCAAGAAATTTATTCCCTGCCGCGATTTTTTCCCTTTCCTGTCCCTGACCTCGATGGTAGGTAAAAAATGGATACCCCCGGCGAAATTGCCCTGGAGCTGCTGCCGCATTCCCGGTAAGAACCACCACTGCCAGGGGATAGTGTAAATTATATTACACTGAGGCTGGAGAAGAATATGGGCATGATCTTTAAAAAGATCTTCTAAAGCCCCCTGCATAAGGAAATCGCCCGGTGTTTCCACGATGATTAACACTTTTTTGCCGGTGGCTTTTTTTACCCTGGAGATCATCCGGTTGAGGATGTCGATTAAGGCAGTTAGGTTTGCCTGTACGTAATCGAGGAATTCTGCTTCGTATGAATCGGAAAACTTCATTTCATACCACAGGTCCAAAAAATGGCGAGGCAGCCTGGAAGAGTTTAACCTGTCTACGTCTACATCCGCATTGGCGGCAGTTGTCATCTTCGTAAATAAGCGCATTATATTTTCAACAAATTCGCCCTCTAAAGGAACTTCATCACTTTTAATTTGCTCATAGAGAGAAACGATCATAGACAGCACAATTTCAACAGGTGATATGACATAGAAAAAAAATTCAGCTATATATTCGATAGGATAATGATTTATAAAGTAGTCTTCGGCCAGCCGGTTTTTTAGTTGTAATAATTCAGTTGTCTTACCGCTGCCCTGCGGCCCGGTAAAGAGGAATTTGTCGTTTTCCCTGCCGCTTTTCAACTGCTTTATTAAACCGGCCAGGGGTGCGTCGGGCCTGGGCGTATAGAATTGTAGTTCCCAATCCCGGGAAAAAAAAGGGAGACTAAAGCCGGTGTTTCGTCTTAACAGATCGAACAAACTGTCGGCAGGGAGCTCTTTTTTTATCCAATCTTGCTCGATCTTTTCCGGTACGCCGATTTCTACTTTCGGCGTTTTGAACTCGAAAAATGCGCTGCGCCAACTCCAAAAATCCGGGGCATTTTGTGCAATTTGATCCGCCAACTGCGTATTTACCCAGATCATGACCGGGTATTTTATTTTAGCGAAATCATCGCGCATAAAATTCAGGTAGGAGATAAATTCTTTCGTTTTTTTTTTATTTAGATTTTCGGCGCCATAGATTGAAATAACGATATTTTTCGCCCAATTCTTGAGTCTAAAAAATGTGTCGCCATTCACTATTTGCTGTAAAACCGTAACCAATTTGAGCGGCTCTTCAGCAGGAAGCACGGTGACGTCCAGGTGATAGAGATGGATACGCTTCTCCCTTAATTCTTTTTGCAAAAGAGACTGTATCTCATTCCATAGTTCTACTTCATCGCAATTTGCTATTATGATGGATTCACTGCCCGGCGCGGAGAGCAGTGTGATTAACAAGCGTAGATTTGCCCGGGTTTTCGTTCCCAGTTTTACCATTTTTATGTCTCATCTCTACTGCGTGCAAGCTCTTCTTCTTTGGCCCGTAACTCTTTTTCTTTTTGCTCCGCCAGTTCGAGAGCCAGGGGATGAACATCGTACCAGGTATCGTCATTGATATATTCCAATACTCCCAGGCAGTAGAGGAGTTTTTGCAGTTCCTGGTCATTATCGGGTTTTTTGCTGGGTGAATTTTTTACTTCGATTAATTTCGGGTATAGGTCTTTGGGGATTTGCCGTAAAAATTCGTTTTTTATACTGGAAATAGCTTCGTTGACCGCCGCTTCGTGGATCATCGGCTTATTCTCCGTAACACAGATTAAGCAGCATTCCTGTATGATCCGGATGGCGTCGCGGATAATTCCCCCACTCGCCAGGATAGCTTTCTTAAGAGCGCCTTCGGCGAACAACTTGGGGGAGATACGTTTCGCTATTATTTTTTGCATTTCTCTTATACCTGCTTCGTTGTCGGAACCGTCTTTGTTTTTCACCCTGGAAATGGGCAGCAGATAAGACCTGTGATAGAACGATTCAAATTGACGATAGTGGTGTGAATAGAGCAGGGAAATCGGCACCGTATATATAATCTTACAGTTCAAAGCCGTCATGGTGCGGCTGTATCTTAAGAATAAGTTTTCCGCATCCGCAAGGTCCAGTTTGTCTATATCGTCGATGATGATAATGAGTTCTTTTTTTGTCTCTTCCTGTATATTTTTAATTAACCGGTTCAGGGACATAATCAAATTATTGATATCCGGTTCCTGCTCCCATACCTTTTCCGTTTTGGTTCCTTTTTCGGAATGCAGCTCGCCACGGGCTTCCGCCACCACCAGGCTGCCGCCGATACCGGCCTTACCGGCCCGTTTTTCTTCCCGGTATTGGGTTTGCCTTTCCCTGCTTTTCCAGTTGTCCAGTTTATCTATAATGTCTTTACTATCTTCTTTTAGTTTAATTTTTTTCTCTTCGAAAATCTTTCTCAATTGGACTGCGATGGTTTCTATAAGAGCGGAAACATCGATCCCGAACAGGTTCATGTATTCTTTTATGGAATAGTAAATCGAAAGAAATTCATCCTGCAGATCCTCTTTTAGCTTGAATAGTTCGGAAGATTTACCCGACCCCATATGACCGCTGAAAAGAATTTTGATTGTTCGTCCTTTTGAGAGCCGGATTTCCTTTTTCAACTTGTTTATAAACTTCGATTCCCGTTCCACGTAATATTTGGCGACCAATTCCTCTGTGTCCAGGGATTTTTGGGCTTCCAGGATGCTGATTGCATTTTCTATTTTTTTTAATGCGGCGGCTTCTTTTTGAGGATTCATCAGCCGACTCCTTTCTTTTGTTTTATCATTCGTAGATTATACTTAACCTATGATTTTTTTTCAAGTGTTTTTATATTATTCTCCCGGATTTTTCTTCCGCGCCGGCCAAAGGTAACCGGAATTTTTTTTGCGGTGTTAGCCTGTCCTACCGCCGTGCGCTTATGTTTTCCTGTGATGTAGAAGCATCTTACCGGGCTGCCGGCTGCTTCCAAGAAATGGCTATTTTCCAATTTTACAAATTCTCGATCTCTTCTCTCGATAGACCGGAAGCCTGGGCAATTATTTCGATTTCGATTCCATTCTCCTTTAACTTCTTTGCCATGGCGATTCTTTCTTCTTTCCTGCCGATCTCTATCCCTTCTTCTTTTCCTTTTTCGATCCCCTTTTCGATCCCCTTTTTGATCCCCTTTTCTAAACCGATCTTTTCACCTTCTTCAAAAGAGGTGTCAACGACTCCTTTTAAATCCCGGTATTTTTTTAGACTATCCTCATATTCGATTAATTGCTTCTCATTGAAATTAGCTATCCTGGCAATTTCAAAACCTTTGATAAATATTTTCTCGTTTAGAATATCGGGAATCTTATCGAAATCTTCCATGTGTTTTAAGAAGTAGAGCCATTTATCGAAATGATTCTCAAGTTCGTGCTCCGGCTTTGTAAACCTGGGCATTTCAACGAAAATATAGGTGAGTTTATTGTAAAAGGTCTGACAATATTGGTCTTTCAACTGTACGCTGCTCATGTAACTCTTTTGTTCCCTGTCATCATCGTATTTAAAATCCAATATTGCCACACAGTAAACCGGGTTTAATTTAAAATCCCAATCTCCTTTTTCTGCCTGCTCTTTTATGGGGAAGGTGGTATAAAACACCGACCTATCTTTGAAAAATTTTATTTTGGCTTTCTGCATCTCTACGATAAATTTATCGCCTTTTTCGTTTTCGCAGTGGATGTCGAATATGGCCCGCCTGTCACCCCGTGCCGCGCCCAATTGTTCCGGGTTTTTAAAAGTGAGGGTAACGATATTGTGGTGTGCCGGGAGCAGTTGGTTTAAAAAATCGATCAACAGGTCTTTGCTTGCTTCTTCTCCGAAGAGCTTCTTAAAACCGAAATCGGTATAAGGATTGATATACCTGGCCTTCACGGCAGCCTCCTTGCTTCAGACGAAAAAAATAACCACAGCGGCATTATTTGACTCCATAATTTTTACCCTGCAAAGATAGTATAATATAAAAAGGTAGATATTTCAACTTTTTGTTTTCAAACGGGACTTGTTTAAATATATCCATTCCCGGATTTTTATTCCGCCTCAGTGCTATAACGCGGTCCCAGCTATAAAAGAATTTCCGCAATTATTAAAGAACCTCCTTATAGGGTGCCCGCGCCGCGGGCCTACTCCACGATGAGGGAAAAATCGGCAATGCGGGAAAGCAGCTCATCCAACCGCTGCAGTAAAGCGATCCGGTTCTCCCGCACCTCCGGGTCCTTGTCCATGACCAGCACATTGTCGAAAAATTTGTCGATGGCCGGTTTCATCTCCAATACCCTGGAACAGGCAGGCAGGTACTTATTATCGGATATAAAAATCTCGATCTCTGTTTTCGATTCTTTGAAAACCTCGAATAAAGCCTTCTCCTCTTTTTCGATTAAGCGCTCTTCATAAACAGTGTGGTGCGTCGTTTTCTTGATGATATTGCGCAGCCTTTTGTGAAGCGATACTAAGTGCTGGATCGAGTCTGCTTGCATGATGGTGGATATTTCATAGGCTTTGAGATAAACCCGGTAAACGAACAACGTTTCGGTCCTATCCAATACGGCGTTTACGATGTCATACCTGAACTTCAAGGTGTCTTTGAAAATATTCTCGATCCTGGAGATAAACAATTGCTTGGTGACAGAGGTGATATCAACGATGGTCCTGGCTTGTTTGTTATCGTAATTATCCATAAATTTCTCGGCGGCATACCTTATCAGGGGCAGCAGGTCGAAATCTAATTTGAAGTCTTTGATAATCTTGATAATAGCGCCGGCGTCCCGCCTGATGCCATAAGGGTCTTTAGAACTGGAAATCTTGATGCCTTTGAAAATAAAACCGCAAATATTATCTATCTTGTCGGCTATGGATAATATCCCGGCGCCGATATTCTCTAATTTGGCGTCGGTGAAGCCTTTGGGTTCGTAATGGGCGTAAACCGCCTGCCGGACCTCATCCTTTTCTCCTACTTCCTGCAAGTAAAGCCCCCCCATAATACCCTGCAAAGAGGGGAATTCACGCACCATCCGGGTGATCAGGTCATTTTTGCAAAAAAGAGCCGCTTGTTTGATGTCTTCGGTTAGGTGATCTTTTCCCGTCTCCTTGACAAGAAAGTCGATAAGCGAAGCTAAACGGTCCGTTTTTTCATAAAAATTCCCCAAACCTTCATGAAACATGACGTTTTCCAGGTTTTCCCTTAAGCCCGGGAAATCATCCCTGCGGTCGTTATCCCAGAAAAATTTGGCATCCTCGAAAGTGGCCCGGATCACTCTTTCGTTTCCTCGTACTACATTCTTGTTCTCATCGGGTATGTTGGATACCCCGACAAAGATGTTGACTATCTTATTTTCTTTATCATAAGCGGGCATCAATTTTTTTTCGTTTATCATGAAAGTAGAGATGATCTCTGCCGGGAGTTCTAAGTATTTCTTATCGAATTCCCCGGAAAACAGCACCGGGTATTCGTTATTGTAAATATAATCGTCGAGTATCTTTTGATCGGGCTGCACCCGGACATTATACTCTTCCTCTACGTCCACTATTTCGTCGATGATCTTCTTTTTGCGCTCGTCCGCGCTGATCAGGACGAAGTTCTTGTTCAAAAATTCACAGTAATCTTTGAAAGAGTTTACTTTTATGGGCCTGTCCGACAGCAGTGTATGGCCGGCGATTAAATTGGAAGATACTATACCGGCAAATTCACATTCGATGAGTTTGTTATCGAATAGGGCAAGAATATTGGTGATGGGCCTGACAAAAGGAACCCGCGATTCATTCCATAACATGCCTTTAGAAAAGGTAAGCTCACCCAAAACTTCGGGAATGAGTCCGGTTAAGATAACTTTGCCGGGCTTGCCCTCTGTTTGCCTCTCAAAGGCAGCGTAGAGTCCTTTGGGGGTCTTGATCTCTTTAAGATCGCCGGCCTGGATGCGGTTGGCTTCCATGAACTTCCGCAAAGCGACGGTGGGCTGGCCGTCTTTGTCGTAAGCTACCTTTGTAGAGGGGCCTTTTACCTGCTCTTCTATATCGTCGGCCTTTTCATTAATGCTGTTGAAATAGATCATAAACCTGCGGTTGGTGGCAGCAGTCTCGATGGCTTTGAAACCTACCCGGTTGTTTGTTAGTTTTTCCCGGAACTTTTTCTCCAATTGTCCCAATATTTTGTTAATTTCATGAACCGGGACCTCTTCTACTCCTAATTCGAAAAGAAAATCACTCATTATTTTCCTCTTTTTCGGCGTTCTTTGTGTCCGCCGCTCCTTCCGCCGCTGCCACGTATTTTTGGGCAGCCTGGGCCGACAGGTTCCGCATACCGGCCATAAAAGAATTTCTCTCGGCTACGGATATGGCTTTCCTGGCGTCCAGTACATTAAAAGCATGGGAACATTTTAATACATAATCGAAAGCCGGCAGGTAAAGGCCGGCTTCCAGCAGTCTTTCCGCTTCCGCCCGGTAAAGGGCGTACATTTTGCGCAGCCCTTCGATGTCGGCGAATTCGAAATTGTATACCGAAAACTGCCGTTCTTCCTCGGTTCTCAGGTGGGAATAGAGCACATTGCTGCTCCAGTCTAAGTCATAGATGGAGTCTTTTTTATCCTGGAAAGAGGCCAGCCTTTCGATGCCGTAGGTGATTTCTAAAGAGTTGGGGTTAAGTTCTATGCCTCCGGCCTGCTGGAAATAAGTGAATTGGGTGATTTCCAGGCCGTCGCACATCACCTGCCAGCCGACGCCCCAGGCGCCTAAAGAAGGAGAAGCCCAGTTATCTTCATCGAATTTGATGTCGTGGCTCCTGATGTCCACACCGATAAACTGCAAGCTTCTCAGGTACAGTAACTGGCCGTTTTGGGGGATGGGTTTCAGGATAACCTGGAATTGGTTGTGTTTCTGGACGCGGTTGGGGTTCTCCGCATAGCGGCCGTCGTCGGGGCGGCGCGAGGGCTGCCAGTAAGCCACTTTCCAGGGTTTTTTGCCCAATACGCGGAAAAATGTATCGGGGGTCATGGTTCCGGCCCCTACTTCGTTGTCGTAGCCGGACGCGATATAACAGCCCACGTCGGCCCAATATTCCTGTAATTTAAGTATAATGTTTTGTATGCTCAATTGTTTTCCTCTTTTTGCCACTTAATAATCAATTTGCGGGCGGCATACACTTCGTCCAACCGCCGTACCGGCGTGTGGTGAGGCGCATTTTCTAAGATTTCGGGATTCTCCGCCGCTTCCTGCAAAACCTGTTTCATGGCGGCGATAAAGGCATCTAAGGTCTCTTTGCTTTCGGTTTCCGTGGGTTCGATCATCATGGCGCCGTGCACGATCAGCGGGAAATATATAGTAAAAGGATGTATGCCGAAATCTAACAGCCGTTTGGCAATATCTAAAGTTTTGACGTTAAGGTTTTTGTCGGAGAAGACCACTTCATGCAGGGTCCTGGATTTATAGGGCAAATCTAAAAGCGGTTCGAGTTTTTTACGAATATAGTTGGCGTTTAAAACCGCGTCTTCGGCAACTTTGTCCAGGTTTTCCCGGCCCAAAGAATAGAGATAGACTAAGGCGCGCACCAAAACTAAAAAATTACCGTAGTAATTTTTTACCCTGCCGATGCCTTCATTAAAATAGCGGACGGAAAATTGTTTCGTATCCTTATTTTCATCTACCAGGGGGACGGGCAGGAATTCCTTTAAATGTGCGGCCACACCTACTGGCCCGGAACCGGGACCGCCGCCGCCGTGGGGGGTGGCAAAGGTTTTGTGCAGGTTCAGGTGAAGCACGTCTGCGCCTAAGTCGCCGGGCCTGACAATGCCCATAAAAGCATTCATGTTAGCGCCGTCCATGTAAAGCAGGGAGCCGTTTTCGTGGAGCGCCGCGGCAATTTCGACGATGTTTTTCTCGAAAATACCCAGGGTGTTGGGGTTGGTCATCATCAGGGCGGCCACATCTTCGTTTAAATGTTCTTTCACGACAGCCGTATCTAAAATACCCTCTTCATTGGAGGGAATCTCTTTGATTTCGTAGCCGGCAAAATGGGCCGAGGCCGGGTTGGTGCCGTGGGCCGAATCGGGGATTAAAACGATTTTGCGGGGTTCCCCTTTGGAACTGAGGTATTTCCTGATGATTTGCATACCGACGAATTCACCGTGCGCCCCGGCTGCCGGGGTCAACGTGAAAGCGGGCATGCCGGTCAGTTTGCAGAGCCACTCTTCCAGGTCTTTGATAACCTCTAAGTTGCCCTGCACTAAATGGTGGGGAGAGTAGGGGTGGGCCGAAAACTCCTCGAAAGCGGCGATCTTTTCGTTGATTTTGGGGTTGTACTTCATGGTGCAGGAACCGAGAGGATAGAAACCCGAATCCACCGAGTGGTTCAGGTGGGAGAGATTGGTGTAATGCCTGACGATCTCTACTTCAGACACCTGGGGGAAATCTTCTATATCCTGCCTGAGATGTTCCGCGTCTACGGCGATCAGGTCGTCTCCGAATTCGCAGGCGGAGTATGCGTAACCTACTTTCCCTTCTTTGCCGGCAGCGAATATTAGTTCGGGCAGTTTTTTCATTGTAGTTCTCCGATGGCTGCAATCAACCTGTCGATATCTTTTTTCTTATGTTTTTCGGTAAAATTAACCAGCAGGGCGTCCTCCATGTCCGGGGAAAACCAGTTTAAGGGAATCCCCGGCAGGATGCCTTCTGCTTCTAATTTGCCGGTAAAATCTTCAAGGGTCGTGTTTTTTATTTCCAGTACGATTTCATTGTAGAAATTTTTCTTATATTTGACGTTAACGTGGGAAAATTTGCCGCTCTCTTTGACAAAGTAGGCTGTGTTGAGATGATTGGTTTTTGCTATCTCCCGCAGGCCTTTTTTGCCCATGGCGGTCAGGTACATGGCGGCTCTCAGGGCGCACCAGGCCTGGTTGGTGCAAATGTTGGAAGTGGCCTTCTCCCTTTTGATGTGCTGCTCCCTGGTGGATAGAGTCAACACGTAACCCCTGTCGCCCTTTGTGTCTACGGTCTGGCCTACGATGCGGCCGGGCATTTGGCGGATGAATTCCTTTTTGGCTGCCATAAAACCTAAATAAGGACCGCCGAAACCCAACGGAAGCCCGAAACTCTGGGCTTCGCCGACGCAGATGTCCACGCCGTTTTGTCCCGCCGGGGTGAGGAAGGCCATGGACATGGCTTCGGCAATCACCTGCACGGCATAGGCTTTCTGTTGGTGGGCAAAAGCGGATATTTTCCGGCTATCTTCCACTACGCCGAAAAAGTTAGGCGATTGGAAGATAATCCCGGCAGTTTTATCGTCGAATTTTTTTTCTAATTCGTTTAAGTCTACCGTACCTTTGTCTTTGTCGAAGCCGATTATTTCCGCCTTATAGTCTAAGTTGCGGATATAAGTGTTAATGATTTCGATATATTCGGGATGGAGATTGGCGGCGATCAGGATACGCTTTTTTCTTGCTTTGCGCAGGGCCAGCAGTACGCCTTCCGCTGCCGCGGTGCCCCCGTCATAAAGGGAGGCATTGGACACATCTAAGCCGGTGAGCATGGTCATCATGGTCTGGTACTCGAACATGGCCTGCAAACTGCCCTGGCTGACTTCGGGCTGGTAGGGGGTGTAGGGAGTGACAAATTCTCCCTTGCCGCTTAAATGGTCAACCACTTCGGGGATGAAATGGTTATAAGCGCCGCCGCCTAAAAAACTTAAATATTCCCCGTAACGGTTTTTCTTTGCTATTTCCTTGAATTTTTTTAGAATCTCATCTTCCGCCAGGGCGGAGGGAAAATCTTGCAAGGAATAGTAAATTTTCTCCCGGGGCAGGTCGGCAAACAACTCTTTATTTTCTTTAATCCCGATGGATTTCCTGATCTCTTCTCTATCGGTATCTGTCAATGGGAAATATCTCATCTAAATAGTCCTCCGGTTAAATTCCATGCCATAACATGGCTCCCACCCCTGTTAGTTATAGGCGGGTTCATTTTTCGCAGGAAGTCTAAAAAAACTCTTATTCGATCCACGGCCTGTGTGTGGAGGCACACAGGCGGGTAGTATTCCTCGTGAAGAGTGAAGCGAGCAAAATACATTAGCTTAAGCTCCCTGCAGGTACTCCTCGTAAATATCTGCATCCATAAGATCGTCGAGGTCGCCTTCGTCTTCCATTTTCATTTTAAACATCCACCCTTCTTCATAAGGGGATTGATTGATTAATTCGGGGTTGTCTTCTAAGGCGCTGTTGATATCGACGATCTCCCCGGAAACAGGGGCGTATATATCGTTTACAGCTTTTACAGATTCGATGTTGGAACAGGCTTCCCCTTTGGCGAAAGTATCGCCTATGGGAGGGAGCTCCACGTAAACCACGTCGCCCAATTCTTTCTGGGCATGATCGGAAATTCCAACTGTTACCGTATCTCCTTCAACTTTTACCCATTCATGATCTTTGCTAAACTTTAGGTCCTCTAAGCTCATACCTTCCTCCTATTTTTTTAAAATAGCTTTTTTATTAATGAATTTATATAAGTTACAGCCGTACATTTGCTTTTACTGCCTCTTATAGAATGGTGTCTCTACTACTTCCGCGGACACCTTTTTGCCCCGGATTTCCACCTGGAATTCGCTGCCGGTTTCACATTTCTCTATGGGCAGGTAGGTCAGGCCGATGGGTTTTTTTAAGAATGGCGCATAAGTGCCGCTGGTGACGATACCGAACTCTCTGCCGTCTACGTAAATTGGATAACCGTGCCGGGCAATACCTTTGCCCGTGAGTTCGAAACCGATTAGTTTGCGTTTTATGCCTGCTTCTTTTTGTTTCAAGAGGGCCTCTTTACCGATAAAGTCGCCTTTTTTGAATTTCAGAATCCAGCCTAAGTCGGCTTCCAGGACGGTGTGGGAATCGTCGATGTCGTTACCGTACAGGGACATCTTTGCTTCTAACCTGAGGGTGTCCCTGGCGCCTAAACCGGCCGGTATAATATCGTATTTTTTCCCTTTTTCCGCTAATTCTAAAAACATGGCCGAGGCCGTATCCTTTTCGGAAACGAAATAAATCTCAAAACCGTCTTCGCCGGTATACCCGGTTCTCGAAATAATAGCAGCGACGCCGTTTACTTTGCCATTTTCGAAACGGTAGTATTTGATGGCCCTTAGGTCAGTATCGGTGAATTCGGAGAGTAATTTTTCGGCGTTAGGTCCCTGCACCGCGATCTGGGTATAGTCGTCGCTCAGATTTTCTATTTTTACGTCGAAATGACCTGCTTTATCTTGCATCCATTTGAAATCTTTTTCTAAGTTGGCTGCATTCACCACCAGCAGGTATTCCTCTTCGTTCATCATATAGACCAGTAGATCGTCCACGAAACAGCCTGTTTCCGTGAGCAGCCCGGAATATTGGATTCTTCCCGGTTTTAGTTTTGCCGCGTTATTGGAAGTGAGGTACTGCACTGCATTCAGCGCCTCTTTTCCCCTGAAGAATATTTCGCCCATGTGACTGACATCGAAGATACCGCCGCCGGTTCTGACTGCTATATGTTCAGCGCTGATCCCGGAGTACTGCACCGGCAGTTCCCAGCCGAAGAATTCGATCATTTTGCCGTTCAGTTTGTGGTGTGCCGTATTGACTTTGGTCTTTTTCATACCTGGTCTCCATTTGAATCCGGTTTTGTTTTAAATTTTATCAATTAAGAATTAAGTTATCACACATAACCGCAAAAATCAAGCCTGACAGCCCTAAAAAATTATCCCGGTTCCATTTTTACCACCATGCCCCACAAAGTAGGGGTGTATGGTCGTTGAGTTTTACTAAAAATTGTAAGGTACACCTTACAAAAACGACCGAAAATTGTAAGTTACACTTTACAAAATCAGGCTAAATTTGTAAAGTACACCTTACAAAAACGACTGAAAATTGTAAGTTACACTTTACAAAATTGGGCAAAATTTGTAAGGTACACCTGACAAAAAAACCAAAAAATGCAAAGTGTACTTGACAAAAAGAAAAGAAAACTGTAATATGTACCCGGTTAAAAACTAAAAACCCGGGAAATTTTCAGGAGTATAAAAAAAAATGATAGAACGTTTTTTTAATATTCAGAAGGAGGTTGAAAAGTCAATCTCTTTGAGTTTTCAGCGCTATTTAATGACTGAGATAGATTTTAGTGAGCGGTTAATCGGGATTGTCGGGGCAAGAGGTACAGGCAAAACCACGTTATTGCTTCAACACTATAAGAAAAATTTTTCTTCACCGAAAGAGTGCCTTTATATTTCGGCGGATAATATTTATGTTATTTCAGAGGGGTTGTTTAGTATTGCGGAATATTTTTTCAGATACGGCGGGAAAACGCTTTTGGTCGATGAAATCCATAAATATCCCAATTGGGCCCAGGAACTTAAAAATATTTACGATTCGTTTCCTTCGAATCATATTGTTTTCTCCGGGAGTTCGATGTTGGATATTGTAAAAGGGAAAGCCGATCTTTCGAGACGGGCTGTGATATATAATCTTAAGGGGCTTTCTTTCCGGGAGTACCTGGGAATCTCCGGGCAGGTTTCCCTCACTTCGCTTGAATTGCATGATATAGTCGAGGATCACGTCACCGCTGCCAACGATCTCGCAGGAGAGGTTGAAGTTCTAAAGTATTTTCAAGAGTACCTGAAAAAAGGCTACTATCCCTATTTTATCGAAAGCAGTAAAGAAGCGAACTATTATAATAAATTGAATAATGCCGTAGAAAAGATTTTGTATGAGGATATCCCTTCTGTTTTCAACATCAAAGTTTCATCTATTCCGTTACTAAAGAGGTTAATATACGTGGTTGCTTCGTCTTTTCCTTTCCAGCTTAATATCGATGGTTTGAGCAGTGATTTGAAAACTTCGCGGGAAACCCTGTACCTATTTATCGAATACTTAGAAAAGGCCGGGATCTTTAATTTGCTCTATTCAGGGACGGCTGGAAAGAAGATTGTGCGGAAACCTTTGAAGATATACCTTGAGAACAGTAATTTGATTTATTTGACTCATAGGACTGCCGGTTTCGAATATGAGATCGGCACTGTAAGGGAGGCTTTTTTTCTTAACCAGGTGAAGCATAAGCATAGAATTTTCGGCAGCAGCCGGGCTGATTTTATCGTAGATGAGAAGTATGTGTTTGAAGTGGGCGGCAGGTCGAAAAAGGCGAAGCAGGTGGATTTATCGGCAGGTGAATTCTTAGTCAAGGACGGCATCGAGATCGGTTCCCATCATATCATCCCTTTATGGCTTTTCGGCTTGTTATATTGATCTACCGCTGTGGTATATCGGGCCGGTTTTCCATATTTTTGCCCGCGGTCCCCGATTTTGCTTTAATTTTTTTAATTTGGCCGATAATTGAGTTTACTTTTTTTTTAGAATGGTGTATAAAAGTAGATTAGCAAGGAGTAATAAAATGGCAAAAACTAAAAAAAAAGTTTTTCAACCGCCCCGGGATATGTGGCATGTAAATGCAAATATAGATTTTGATATTCCCCTGGATGACAATGATCCCAGGTATGTGGATACGGAAAAGGGAAGGGGCGAATTCAGCTTTACTGGTTTGTTTAATACTCTTGGCGTTGATTTTAAACGAGGAGAACTGAGAACTCCCAGGGAAAAATCGTATAACCTATTCTGCGGCCATAGGGGATGTGGTAAGAGTACCGAACTGCGGCGGCTTTCAAGGTATTTACACCGGGATAAACTTTTTTTTGTCGTTTTTTTCGATTCCTTAGAGGAACTGGATATCAATAATTTAGTTTACCCTGATCTACTGCTGGCCCTGGCTAATAATTTACTAAAAAAGTTGAATGATACCGGGGCGAAAGTGGACAAGGTGTTTCTAAAAAATCTCGATCAATGGTTCTCTGAGAGAATCCTTAATAGTGAAAGGCTAAAGGACTTCTCTATGGAGGTAAATGCAGAGGCGGAAATGGGGGTCGGCATTCCTTTCCTTGCTAAATTATCGGCAAAATTAACAAATAAAATAAAAACCGGGGCCACTTATAGAGAGGAGATTCGGCAGGTGGTGAAAAACAGCTTTTCTGAATTTGCTTTTGCGTTCAACCAGTTAATTGCGGCAGCGGAAAGCGCGTTAAAAAAAGAAGGGAAAGGGAAAAAACTAATTTTTATTATCGATGGCACGGATCGATTGGGTGATGAAGATAGTAAAAGATTTTTTATAAAAGATGTCTATCAATTGCAGCAAATAGAGGCCAACTTTATCTACTGTGCTCCTATTCATCTCCTCTATGAGGGGAATCAAGTCCAGCAGTTGTTCAACCATTTTATCCTGCCGATGATTAAAATCGACTCCAAAGAGAAGCCGATGGTTAAGTACAGTGAGGGTTACCGGGTATTGAGAGAAATCTTATATATGCGGGCGGACAAAAAATTATTCGAGTCTGAAGAAATCGTTGATTTATTAATCGAAAATTCCGGCGGGAATCCGAGGGATTTATTGAGATTATTATTGTATGCCCTGCAAAAATCCAATATGGAATGTTTTACGGAGGCTGATGTAGAAAAAGCCGTTCACAACCTGGCAATGGATTACAGGAGGTTTCTTAATATCGACGATTACGAAATCCTGTATAAAATCGATCAGGATGAATATGATGGTGAAAAGTCGGAACAAATACGCCGGCTGCTTTATAACCTGGCGATCCTGGAATATAACAGCGGATGGTGGCGATCACATCCTGTTATCCGTCGGTTAGAAGGTTATAAAAGGTGGAAAAATGCAGCAGGTAATATATAATTCCCAAAAAGAACAACTTGAGAATTTAAAAAAAGCTATCTCCCTGGGGAAGCGGTTTTCTCTTTTAATTGCGGCTTTTAATGACGTTAAATACAGGGATAGGTTGATAGGGGAAATAGATCGAGTTTTTGGTGAAAGTATCACATTGGAAATCAGGAAAAAAAGTTTTCCCGGATTCGCTGCATTTGAAAATCATATCGGTTCTTTAAGTAAAAGGTTCCCTGTGATCCATATAGTAAATAATGGAGAACGGTTTTATAAAGATACATGGCCTGTGTTTTTTAAAGGATTAAATTATCACAGGGGAAAGATAGCCGGGGAAAACCGGGTTTCTATTATCCTGTGGATGCTGCCCGAAGATGTCAAAGATTTTGCCTTAAATGCGGCGGACATGTGGGCATGGCGTTCCGGGGTTTTTAATTTCGAACTACCGGAACAGCAGTTTGATACCGTGATTGAGGACCGGGTTAAAGGCAAAAAAGACGGTGTGGAAGAAAGAAAACGAATACGAATCGATGAGATTTTAAATTATTTAAAGGATAACCCGGTTCTTGAAGACGATCTAAAGGCTTTATTGTACCATGAATTGGGCGAATTGTATTACACACTTGACAGTTACAAGGAAGCGCAAGAATATATATTAAAAAGCCTCGATCTCTACCGGAAAAAAGGAACTGCTCAGAAAAAAGAGTCTTTGTATAACCTGTTGGAATCTATTAGATTTTATAGCTCTTGAATCCACAATTAAAGAAGTTGATCAAGAAGTTTTAGAGCAAGTTGGTTTTATAACGAATTGGCGGCAGGGAGGGGGTATAAATCTAAGAGTGTAAGAAAGTCTATTTTTTACCTGAGGCGGAACGTAGCAATGCTCCCGGTTTTTCCAGTTAGTGCGATAACGGCAGGGATAGAGCTTTCGATATTATTCCTACAAGACGAAAAACAGGATACACAAGATATTAATTACCCACAAGGCGGGCTTCATCTCTTTGATCTTGCCTTTGAAGATTTTGATCAGCGAGTAAGACAGGAACCCAAAGGCCAGCCCGGTGCTGATACTGTAACTCAAAGCGATCATCAATATAATAATAAACGAAGGAAAACCGATTTCCAGGTCTTTGAAGTCGATATTGACGATGTTTTTCATCATAAAAAGTCCCACCATAATCAGGGCGGGGGCTGTGGCAAATGATGGCACCACGGCAAATATTGGAATAAATAATATGGCCAGGATAAACAAAACGCCGGTCACTACCGAGGTTAACCCCGTACGGCCGCCGCCGGCAATACCGGAGGCGGATTCGATGTAAGTAGTAGTGGTGGAGGTGCCGCAGACCGCCCCAAAAACAGAAGCGGTGGCGTCTATGGCAAAAAGCTTGTTTAAGTTGGGTAGCCTGGCCTCTTTGTCGATCATTTGTATTTGCTGGGTCAGACCCAATAAAGAACCGATGGTGTCGAAAAGATCTATAAACAACATGGTAAAAATAGGCGCAGTCAAACTGATCTTCAAAGCGCCGGTAATGTCGAGCTTGCCGAAAATCTCCCCGATATTGGTCTGCAGGGATATGACTTTACCGGGCAAGGCTGCTTCGCCGAAAATTATCGCCAATATAGTAGCAAAGAATATCCCGATCATCAGGGAGCCTTTTATTTTTTTGATCTCTAAAACCACCATGGTCAACAGCCCGGTTAGGCCGATGAGTACGGTTTTGGTTAAAGCGCCGGATTTCACCAGCGTGGCTTCATCGTCGATTACAAGCCCTAATTTTTGCAGCCCCATAAAAGCGATAAAAACACCGATGCCCACTGCGATGGCGCTCAATAACTCTTTGGGGATGGCTGTTACGATTTTTTTTCTCAGCCCGGTGACGGTGAGCAGGAGGAATATGATCCCGGATAGGAAAACGATACCCAAAGCCACCTGCCAGCTAATTTTTTGGTTCAGCACTAAGGTATAGGCAAAAAAACCGTTCAGTCCCATGCCCGGCGCCATGGCGATAGGCGAATTGGTAATCAGGCCGGTGGCGATAGTTACCAGCCCTGAGACCAGGCAGGTAACGGTAATTAGTCCGGTTTTGTCCATGCCGGTTACGCTCAGGATGTCCGCGTTCACAAAGATGATATAGGCCATGGTTAAAAAAGTCGTAATACCGGCAGTGATCTCAGTGGAGTATTTTGCCTTTGCCCCCAGAAAGGTTCCCGATGTTTCTTGGTTCATAGTTTAACCTCCTTTATTGATTTTGTTTCCCGGAATGGGATATTGAAATATTGGAATATCAAGAAATAAAAAAACAAAAATGCTTAGGAGTTTGTCCCAAATTTCCATATTTTTTTATATCACAAACGGCTCTTTTTTTCAACCCCGACAAAAACTTTTTATAGCTCTAAAACCCGCTTTATATTGTGATTTCCGTCATTTTTCGATTTTTCTATATAATGATATAAATCGTCAAAAATTGGTTCAAATCCGTATTGAATGGACACCATATGGACACCAAATCAGGGGAAACGAAATTTTACAGTCCCGGCGCGTAGTGATGGTTTTACTACGCTCCCGGGCCACTTTCATTTTAAAACAGGCTTCATAACCCAATGCATTTGGTATAGCCGCTGCGCAGTTGCCGCAGCAGGGAGATCAAGGTGTCTCCGACTAATGCGTCCACCTCATCGAAAAAGAGCACTACCGATTTATCGCTGTGTTTTATCCACTGTTGAAGTGCCACCTGGAGAGCGGAAAAAGGGCCGTTTTTTTTAAGAATTTGCGGCCATTTGTCCAGCAGGTATGAATCGTCCAGGTAATCCGCGGCGTCGTTAGATAGGCTGCTGAGGATCGCTCGCATACCTTCTTTAGGTAACACACTTACACACACAGTAAGATGCTTGATAATATTATATTACCCTGTTTTGGGAAGTTATCCGGGAAACTTCCAGCAAGTTAATTTTGACTTCCGGCAGCGGGTAAAATTTTACCCGGTTGGTGGGGGCGTGCTGCCTGATCGGGGAGCCGGGCGAAAAATTTTTATAAAGGCTTGAAATTAACTTTTTTAAGGTGTATACTTAGATTTCGCTGCTTAAATGGGCCAGTTTGGTCTTTCAATATCTTTGACAATTTATTTTCTTATGTACAATTTCTGGAAGAAAGAAAGGTTGACTCTTCTAAATGGCCGATATATAAAGGTTTTCGGGCAAAAAAACGAGCGCAAAATGGCTAAAAAAGGCCAAAAAAAGGCGGTTTTAGGTCAAAAAATGAGCATAAAAGTCGTTTCAAAAATTAAGCTTTACGCCCTATATATCAGTCGAAGTTCCGAAAGTGCTCTTTAAGTGGTACTTCCATTAAAACAAGGATTGAAACGCCTGTTGGAAACATCTATAATAGTCATGACATCACCTTTAAGTGGTACTTCCATTAAAACAAGGATTGAAACCGGTAAGGTACCCGGTATTTGCTGCTCTTTTCTCGACTTTAAGTGGTACTTCCATTAAA
>JAGLSW010000006.1 GCA_023135565.1 Candidatus Aminicenantota bacterium
TTGAAAAAGTTTAATCAAAACTTTTTATGAGCGATACGTTTGTCTACACAATAAACGGCTATCGGTGGCTACTGCCGCGAAGCGGCTCATAGGTTGGGGACGCCGTCCCCCTCACACGCTGCCTCTGCCGCAAGCGGCGGGGTGTGTTTGGCTGCGGGCAGCGGCTGCGATAGGCACCCTTGGAACGTTGAATAATGCAAGATAAATCTATAAAATCCCCGCTTGTTTTCGATATTGCCAGGGGGTCTTTTGACGACGGCCCGGGCATACGCACCGTAGTGTTTTTGAAAGGCTGCCCCCTGCGCTGTTTGTGGTGCCAGAACCCGGAATCCCAACGACCCGGGGTGGAGACCTTTTTTTACCCGGAAAAATGCATCGACTGCGGCGATTGTGAAGGCCCTTTAAACGGCTCCGGGAAGTGCGACTCCCTGGCGCGGCAAATAATAGGCCGCTATTATTCGCCCCAAAGGTTGGCCCGGCTTATTCTCCGGGATAAGGTGTTTTACGAAACTTCCGGCGGCGGGGTAACTTTTTCCGGCGGCGAGCCCCTGCTGCACCTCGACTATCTCTATGAAGTGGCCCGGCTTCTAAAAGTCGAGCAAATCCATATGGCAGTGGAAACCTGCGGATATTTCGATTACGAAAAATTTGCCGGAACCCTGCTGCCTTATATCGACCTTTTTCTTTTCGATATCAAAATACTCGATCCAGGGAAACATAAAGCATACACCGGCAAATCCAACGAGATCATCCTGCAAAACTTCGAAAAGCTCCTAACCGCCGGGAAGGAGGTTCAACCCCGCATCCCCCTGATCCCCGGTTTCACGGCCACAGAAGAAAATCTTTCGCAAATAGCCGGTTTTTTGGCATCTTTGAAGGACGAAGCGGGTGCGGATAACAAAAAAATAAAAGAATTTGTCCTGCTGCCTTACAATCCTTCCGGGTTGGACAAGTGGAAACGCCTGAGGAAAGAAAAACCGAAGGGTGTTTCGTCCCAACCCACCACTATAGAAGAAGAGCAAAAATGGCTCCGGTTTTTCAAGAAAAGATTGAAACGTTCGCCTCCTGAGACCTCTTGAGTTCCTCTGAACTACTAATCAGTGAAAATCTTGTT
>JAGLSW010000060.1 GCA_023135565.1 Candidatus Aminicenantota bacterium
AAAAGTTTGAACAAAACTTTTGTCGATTGAAAAGCGCTAACCTTGCCACGCAGCCCCTTATAGGCTCCCTCCCCACAGGACGAACTGCTGCTTTTTTCCAAAACCGGGTAGTTCTCCTTTTTTTCTTGCATTATAAGTCCATTTCAGATAAAATACTCTTTTAGAAACTCGAAAATGTTAAACTAAGGCCGAATGTATCCGTATTTTAAGTTTTAGTAATTATAAAATTTTCAAGATTCGTTGAAGCACAACCGGTTATGGACATTTACAGCTTAAGAAAAAGGAGCAAGAAATTGCTTAAAAACCCGTTAAGGAGGGGTTTTATAGGACTTTTACGCCTTTTTTTAATTTTAATTCTCCTGCCGCTTATATTACCGGCCCGGCAGCCGGGGATAACCTTCGACAGCATCTCTACGGAAGAGGGCCTGTCGCAAGTCGCTGTCAGTTGTATCCTCCAGGATTTCCGCGGCTTCATGTGGTTCGGCACCCAGGACGGTTTAAATAGGTACGACGGCTACCATTTCGACATTTATAAGCACGATCCGCTGAACCCCTCCACCCTATCGGACAGTTATATCCTGTGCGTCCTGGAAGACCGGGACAACACACTGTGGATCGGCACTTACACCGGGGGCCTTAATAAATTCGACCGGGAAAAAGAGGTATTTTCCAATTACCGCTATAATCCTGATGACCCCCTTAGTATAAGCAGCGACCACATACAGTGCCTTTTCGAGTCCCCGGTTGAGCCGGGTGTGCTCTGGATCGGTACACGCAGCGGTTTAAACAAATTCTCTGTGGAAAAGGAACAGTGCACCCGGTATATCCATGATCCCGGGAAGCAGACCGGTTTGAGTGATAACCGGGTACAGGCAATCTTCGCCACCCCGGCAGCCCCCAACGTACTCTGGATCGGCACTGAAAATGGGCTAAACCGCTTCGACAGCGAAACAGGCCGGTTTACCCATTACTTTTTTGACGCCGGCAAAAAGGGAACCCTCAGTAATAATATTATCTATAGTATATATGAAGATAGTTCCGGCAGGATGTGGATAGGAACAAACGGAGGGCTAAACCTTTTCGACCGGGAAAAAGAAACCTTTACCCCTTTTGTGTTTCACCCCGGCAGCCCCAAAAGCTTGAGCAATGATCGCATCAGGGCCATTTACGAATCCCCCGCCGAACCGGGAATACTCTGGGTAGGAACTTTCGGCGGCGGTTTAAACCGCTTTGACCCCGGGAAAAAAGAATTTGCCCACTGGACATACGAACCCGGCAGTTCCGGCAGCATCAACGATGACTTTATCTCTTGTTTGTATGAGGACAGGTCGGGCGCCACATGGATCGGCAGCAGCCGTGGTTTAAACCGCCTGGACCGGTATCGCAAAAAATTTATCCATTACAGTCATAATCCCAATGATCCCGGCAGCTTGAGCAGCAGCGATGTGCGCGCCATCCTGGAAGACCGGGACGGGACACTCTGGATCGGCGCTTACGGCGGAGGACTTAACCGCTTCCGCCGGGAACAGGGGCAATTTACCCATTACCGCCATATACCGGGCAGCAGCGCTAGTTTGAGCAGCGATTCCGTCAGGGTCATTTATGAAGACAGGGAAAGGGCGCTCTGGATCGGCACCTTAGACGGCGGGCTTAACCGCTTCGATCGCAAAACCGGCAAATTTAAGCATTATAGATATAATCCCACAGACCCCTACAGTTTAGGAAACGACTATGTCAGGGCCATAATCGAAGACAAAAAAGGCAACCTCTGGATCGGCACTTATGACGGCGGTTTAAATCGCTTCGATCGCAAAAAAGAGTCGTTTAAAAGATATAAATACGACCCCAGGAAACCCGGGAGCCTGAGTCATAACCGGGTTCTTGTTTTGTTTGAAGACCGCAGAGGCGAGCTCTGGGTGGGAACCAGCGGCGGCCTGAATAGATTCCGGCGGCGCCGGGAAAATTTTACCGCTTACCGGAACCGGCCCCGTGATTTATACAGCCTGGGGAACAATGTGGTGATGTCTATTTACGAAGACCGGGCCGGGAATTTCTGGGTCGGCACCTATGGCGGCGGGCTCAACCGTTTAGACAGGGACAGCGGGCTTTTTACCCGTTTTACCGAAAAAGACGGCCTGCCCAACGACGTGATATACAGCATACTGGAAGATGAAAAAGGGCATCTCTGGTTGAGCACTAACAAAGGCATATCCCATTTTAACCCGGAAAAGATTTCTTTTAAGAACTATGACACAGGGGATGGGCTGCAGCACAATGAATTCAATGCCGGCGCTTATTTTAAAAGCAAAAGCGGAGAGATGTTCTTCGGCGGCGTCAACGGGTTCAATGCCTTTTTCCCCAGCCGCATCCAGTCCAATCCCCACGCACCGGCAGTGGTCATCTCCAAATTCAACTTGTTTAACAAACCTGTTTCCATCGGAGCGAAAATAGCAGGCCGGGTGGTGCTAACTAAATCGATCACGGAAACCCGGGCCATTACCCTTACTCACCGGCACACTTTTTTCTCTCTCGAGTATGCGGCGCTGCACTATGCCAACCCTGCCAAGAACCGCTGTGCCTACAAAATGGAGGGCCTGGAAAAAGAATGGAATTATGTGGGCCAGCGCCGTTTTGCCAATTACACCACCCTGCCGCCCGGGGAATATGTGTTCCGGGTGAAGGGGGCCAATAATGACGGAACCTGGAATGAAGCAGGCGTATCTTTAGCAATAGAAGTGCTGCCCGTTTTCTGGCAGACCTGGTGGTTTCTCCTGCTCTGTGTCCTGGCAGCCGTTTTTTTTGGGGTCAGCCTGTTCCGGCTCCGGGTCAAACAGTTAAAGAAACGCAAAAAAGAGTTGGAACACTTGATTAATCTTCGTACCGACCAGTTGACACAGGCCAACAAAGAGATGGAGAAGCTTTCCATAGTTGCCCGCGAGACCGACAGCGCCGTTATGATCATAGATGCGGACGGCAACTTCGAATGGGTTAACGAAGGGTTCACGCGCACTTTCGGCTGGACGCTGGAGCAGTTGATTGCCGAAAGGGGCAGGAGCCTGCTCTCATCCAGCGCCAATCCTAATATCAAGGACGTGATAAGAACCTGTGTCGAAGAAAAGAAAACCGTCACCTATCAAAGTACCGACCGGCCCCAGCCGGACAGGAAAATCTGGACACAGACCACTTTGACGCCTATCCTGGACCAAGCAGGCAAGGTGACAAAATTAGTGGCCATAGACTCCGATATCACCAGGATCAAAGAAACCGAAGAAAGAATCAAAGAACAGAACAAAGCTATTTTAAAACAATCCCGGGAATTAAAGAAAGCCTATGAAATAGCCAGGAAAGAACGGGAAGCAGCGGAGGTGGCCAACCGTGCCAAGAGCATGTTCCTGGCCAGGATGAGTCATGAGATTCGCACCCCCTTGAACGGCGTCATCGGTTTTTCCGATTTGATGTTGGAAACCGAACTTAACGAAGAGCAGACCGATTATATCAAGACTATCACCCGAAGCGGAGAAGCGCTGCTGGCCCTGATCGAAGATATCCTCGATATTTCCAGGATCGAGGCCGGGAAATTGACTTTTGAAGACAGTGATTTTGACCCGGAGATACTGGCCTTTGATGTATGCAATATGATTTACCCCCGTATCGGCGGGAAAAGGATCGAGGTTTTGTGCCGCATAGGAGATCATGTGCCGGCTTTTATCAGGAGCGACCCGGGCAGGATGCGCCAGGTGCTGGTTAATTTAATGAACAATGCCGTTAAGTTTACCGCCGAGGGTGAGGTCGAGTTATCTTTAGACGTGGCAGAGGAAAAAGACAACCGTTTAAAATTCCATGCCTCGGTAAGAGACACCGGCGACGGTATCCCGAAAGACAAGCAGGAGACTATCTTCGAAACTTTCCAGCAGATAGATGAATCTTATTCCCGGAGATATGGCGGTGCAGGCTTAGGGTTGTCCATTTGCCGGCAGATAGCCAGGCTGCTGCA
Source organism: Candidatus Aminicenantota bacterium (assembly GCA_023135565.1). Lineage (GTDB taxonomy): Bacteria > Acidobacteriota > Aminicenantia > UBA2199 > UBA2199 > JAGLQA01. The sequence goes on from JAGLSW010000060.1 coordinate 3,995, forward strand.
AGGGGATGTGTGGGTTGAGAGTGAGGAAGGTAAAGGGAGTATTTTTCATTTTACGGCTTACGTAAAAAAATCGGCCAGGAAACCGCAGGTCAGGCCGGACATACAGACTTTATCCGGGAAGAGAGCGTTAATCGTGGATGACAATCCCACTAACATATCCATATTATCTCAATTCTTGCACCGGGCCGGGATGACCACCGTGGAATTACTGGAGAGCCGGCAGGTGCTGCCTGCCCTTTTAAAGAGTATCGAAGCAGGGAAGCCGGTGGATATTTGTATACTGGATATCCACATGCCTGATATGAGCGGTTATGAATTAGCCGAGCAGCTAAGGGCGTACCCGGACTCCCGTGTGTCGAAACTGCCGCTGCTGGCCTTCACTTCTTCCGCTGCCATGCAAGCGAAATTGTTCAGGGAATCCGGTTTCAGCGGTTTTTTGCCCAAGCCCATCCAGAGGTACAAGCTTTTGGCTATGGTGGAGCGGTTACTGCGGTTCGATTCGGAAGAGATCGAGGAAGCGGTTAAGACGGGGCGGGTACTCACCCGGCACACGCTGAGGGAAGAGGCGAAACACTCCATCCGGATATTGGTAGTCGAGGACAACATAGTCAACCAGAAACTGGTAGATCATATTTTGACCCGGGCCGGTTATCGCATTAACATAGTCAACAATGGCCGGGAAGCGGTTGATGAGGTGGCTAAGAATCCCGCTAAATATGACCTTGTGTTCATGGACATCAACATGCCTGAGATGGATGGCCGGGAAGCCACCCGGCGTATCAGGGAACAAGGGCACACTGATTTGCCCATATTAGCCATGACAGCCTATGCCATGAAAGAGGACCGGGAGGAATTTTTGCGAGCCGGGATGGATGATTACATCCCCAAGCCGATGAAGCGGGAGATGGTTTACCGCATGGTAGACAAGTGGGTATTAAAAAGGATGGAGCGGTAACCCCCGCGTTTTTCTTTAAAAAAAATTATACCGCTATTTGTACCGGCTCCCGGACATGCAGAACTTCCCTACCTTTAATCGGTCGAATATCCTCACGATTAAGTGTGAGCAAAGCAACGGTATTGCCATCAATAGTTATAAACTCCACCTCGAATGAAGCGCCGTTTTCGTAGGTATGCACCACTGCCCCGATATCACCTTGTTTAAGGCCATGTTCGCTGAAATCACGGGTAATAACTACTGTATCTAATTCACGAATCATCTTATACCTCCGAATTATCTTCAACCGGGGTCAGTCTTTTCAAGCTGCCCAAAAATTAAATTAACCTCACCGAAAACGGCAAGCTATTCTCGCAGCATGGGGAGCTTCGTGCGGCGGACTTTGTCGAAAGAATATAACGCATTGGCCACCGCCGGGGCCGTAGGCACTAAACCGATCTCCCCTATCCCTTTGGCTCCATAGGGACCCAGCGGGTCTTTGACTTCGACGCCCAAAACGACTATCTCCGGGGTGTCCTGGATCTTTAAAATACCGAGATCGCGCAGCTTCGTGCTCAGCGGCCGGCCTTGCTCCATGGGGAAATCTTCACTCAAAGCATAACCTAAACCCATGTGCACCGCGCCCTGGATCTGGCTCTCGAAAAGAACCGGGTTGATTATTTTCCCGGCGTCATGAGCCGCATAAACCGTGTCGATTTTCCCGGTTTCATCCAATACCACTAACTGGGCCGCGTAACTGTAAGAATAGTGCGTAATCACTTCCCCCGGTGCTCCAGGTGCGGTAGACCTATCGAAACTCCAGCGGCCTGGATACACTTTACCTTTTAATTGCGCCAGGGATTTTTCTTGCAGGTCTTTTTTGAGCGCTCCGGCTGCATTTATCACCGCGTTCCCCACTAAAGAAGTGCCGCGGCTGGCTGTGGTCATGCCTGCTTTGGCTTCATAGGCAGTGCAAACTTTTACTTCCACTACACGCGGGTCTATGCCGGTCTCTTCACACAGGGTTTGCAGCGCCACGGTATGAACACCCTGCCCCATCTCGGTCCAACCATGATGTAGCACCACATGATCCGCGGACACTATCTCGATTTTTACTTCGGCAAAATCGGCCATACCGTTGCCTATGCCGCAGTTTTTTATGCCGCAGGCCAGACCGGCATACTGCGCCGCGTAAAACTTTTCTTTTACGGCCAACAGGCTCTCCCGCACACCCACTCCAGCGTGCAGCACCTGGCCGGCGGCGGTTTGCGATCCCGGCGCTAAGGCATTATCGAAACGAAACTGCCAGCGGTCGAATCCGCCTTTTTCGCAAAGTTCGTCGATGCAGCTTTCTAAAGCGAAAGTGACCTGGTTGACGCCGAACCCCCTCATGGCTCCGCCGGGGATATTATTGGTATAGATAGTTTTCGCTGTCACGTCTACTGTGGGGACGTGGTAAGCGCCGGTAGAATGACCGGCGGCCCGCTCCAATACTTTTTTGCCTACCGAGGCATAAGCCCCGGTATCGCCGCATATCCGGGCTTTGACCACGGTAAGTTTGCCCCGCTCATCGCAGCCTACCGTATAGTCCATCACCATGGGGTGGCGCTTGGGGTGCATGACCATGGATTCGGGACGGGAAAGATGCAGCTTGACCGGTTTTTGCAGCCGGTAAGCAAACAGCGCGGCATGGCCCTGAACAGTCATGTCCTCTTTGCCGCCGAAACCGCCGCCCGCCGCCACCTGGGTGACTTTTACTTTCTCTTCCGGCAGGCCCAGGATGCGGGCAATCTGCCTGCGGTCTTCATATACTCCCTGGCCCTGGGAATAAACTTCTATGCCGCCCTTTTCCCAGGGCAGGGCCACGGCAGTTTCCGTTTCCAAGAAAGCGTGTTCGATGCGCTGGGTTTTAAAGGTTCGCGTTACCACATGGGCGGATTCCAGGATGGCCGCCCCGGAGTCGCCGCCCCTTGTTATGACACAGGTGTCCAGCAGGTTGCCTTTTTCATGGACTTTGTTGGGGCCGGTTTCGGCTTGCAGCATACCGGTTATGGGTTCCAGCACTTCATAATCGACATCGATGAGTGCGGCGGCTGCCCTGGCAGCGCTTTCGCTCTCCGCCACTACCCCGGCCAGCACATCGCCTACATACCGGGTGGTTTCCCCGGCCATCACCAGCAGCGGCCAATCATTAACGATCAAACCATTATATCGTTCGCCGGGGATATCCGCGCCGGTGAATACTCGCACCACGCCCGCTGCTTTTTGGGCCGCGGAGATGTCGATTCTTTTTACCCGGGCCCGGGGGTGGTCGCTGAATTTTAAGACTGCGTGCAGTAGATTTTCGATTTTTAAGTCGTCTACGAAAGGACTCTGCCCGATTGCTTTTTGAAAGGCGTCGTATTTAGGCAAGCTGCTGCCGATGCCGGCCCGGGGGCTTAATTCGATCTCCTTTTTGCCCCGCAGCGCCCCGGCGGCATGCCGGATGGCTTCGATTATTTTCAAATAGCCGGTACAGCGGCACAAGTTGAATTTCAGGGCTTTTTTGATTTCGTCTACTGTAGGATGGGGATTTTTTTTAAGAAGAATCTTTGTTCTCATCAAGAATCCGGGAGTGCAGAAACCGCACTGCACCGCGCCTTTCTCTACAAACGAGCGGGCCAAAGTGCGGCGCAGTTCCTCCGGCAGTCCTTCTAAAGTAATGATCTCCGCCCCCGCCGTTTTTTTCATAGGCGTCACGCAGGACAGGGTGGGTTTCCCGTTCATTTCCAGCAAACAGGCCCCGCAAGCTGCCTGCCCGGAACAGCCGTCTTTTGTTGAAATGATGCCTTCGATTTCCCGCAGGTATTTCAAAAGAGACAGGTCCGGGTCGCCTTTAAAGTTTTTTTCCTGTCCGTTTAATCTAAATTTTATCGCCATTTTTTGCCTGCAAATACATTAGAACAATAGATTTCTATTATATCATATCCTTGCTTTATACCCAAAATCATTTAACGTAACCATCCAAATTTTCCAATAAAAGGAAAAAATGGACAAGTTAATTCTTTCTCCAACAAAAGTTTTGTTGTTACTCAAATCTTTATGACTTACGGGTTTTCAGTGGATATAATATCCAGTAAATTAGATATTTTACAGGTTGTAATGAGTTGTCAAAAGCACTCAAGAGCCTTACCGATACACAATCCGCCAAAACAGATAAGGAGCTTCACAGTTAAAGAGAAAAACTACAACTTAAAGAAAGAATTGGCCTGTCCCCTTTTTTTAATCAAAGAAAACTTTTCTGAACCGTAAAAAGGGGAGTGGTTTTCTTTTTTCAACAGGATGTACACTTATCCCTGCAAATTTGGCTGCAAGCCGCCGGATTCTTTTACAACTTGCGGTCTCATCCCTGCAAAGCCAGGGTTTTAATTTCTTCTATAGAAAGGCCGGTGGCTTTCGCGATGATATTAAGGTCTATACCTATAGCAATTAATTCTTTTGCTGTTTCAATCTTCCCTGTTTTCATTCCTGTTTTCATTCCTTCTTCGTGCGCCAACCTTTCCCAACTTGTTACATAAGGCATCTTATTTTCCTCCTCTAATTTTTCTACCTCATATTTTAATTTTTTTATATATTTGCCCGGCAAACGGATTATCCAATCTGTAAACTTTAAAAGAGAGTCTACCTGCTTCCTGGTGTAACCATGCCGGTAACACTGCCGGACTAACTCAAACTTTATATTAAACTTATTCAGCGGTTCTGCTTTTTTCGCTTCATAGCTCTTTAACTGCGCTTTTACTACTAATGCCATAGGATTGCCGGAAGTCTCCAATAGTTTCTTTTTCTCTTTATCTAAATGATAATCTATGATCTTGACCAGGGGGTATTTCATCCGCAGTTCGAATCCCCAGCGGCTCACGTAGTACTCATCAGGGCGGTAGCTCGGGTCCTGGTCGGTCAAGATTACAAGGGTGATAACTTCTGTTATCCCCTCTCGTTTATTATCGTAAATCCGGTAATTATAAACATAAGTTCGCTCCGGGAAAGACTTCTCTTTTTTTCCCTGGACTTCTATATGGATAAAGATAGCAATACATTTTATAGAGCCGTCTTTTAAATGAACTTTTACCAATTCGTCGGCGTACCGTTTGCCCGTTTTTCCGTCCGGGAAAATATCTCTCAACTCCTTGCTTAAAAATTCGCAGCCTTTGTTAAAATCAATATCCCGGTGTATCCGGGGGAAAAAGAATTCTAAGAACGGCTCGAAAAGTCCTTCGATTACATCTTTCCAGGCAGAATCGTAATCGGACGCTGCTGTGCCCTGTATTCGGTCGCTTTCTTGCTTCGTTTTCATGTCGCTTATATAATAATCTAAAATCGAGTAAAATTCAATTATTTCTTAAAAATCAGCAAAAAAAGTGACGTTACTTTAAAATTAGTATTTTTACGCCACTACTGCGTGGAACGGCATTCAGAAAACGGGCTTTCGCGAAACCTAACGGTCTCCCCCCCGCGCAGCAGTCTTACCTCCGGCGGCCCTGCCGGGAGCCAAACT
>JAGLSW010000600.1 GCA_023135565.1 Candidatus Aminicenantota bacterium
CAAACTTTTGAAAAAGTTTGAACAAAACTTTTATTTAGGGGAAAGTAATGTCATCACCGTTACCGTGCAGCGGCTTAGAGGGTGGGTGCCCCGCACCCCCGCGCCGCGGGCTTTGTTTTTCTACTCGATTGCGCCCACCGCTTCTTCTACCGCGTCGACAATGGCCCCGGAAACCACTAATTCGCGCACTTTCTCCATATCTTTGTATAATACCCGGTCTTCCTCTAAATGAGACACATGTTCGCGGATCACCCGGTGGGCGGCCTTTGTCCCGGCCCCGGGCGCTAATTCCTGGAAATCGATGCCCTGGGCCGCGCAAAGCATCTCGATGGCCATTACCTGCTGTACGTTTTTGACGATGGCAGCAGCATTCCTGGCAGCAATCGCGCCCATACTGACGTGGTCTTCCTGGCCCGCCGAAGTAGGAATGGAATCCACACTGGACGGGTGGGCCAGCACCTTATTTTCCGAAACCAGCGCCGCAGCCGTGTACTGTGTGATCATAAACCCCGAATTCAGGCCGCTTTTACTGGATAAGAATGGCGGCAGGCCGCTGACATGGGGGTTTACCAGCCGGTCGGTGGTGCGCTCCGAAATAGAGGCGATCTCCGCCAGGGCAATACACAAATAGTCCATAATAAAAGCCAAAGGCTCGCCGTGAAAATTCCCCCCGGAAATCACTTCCTCCTCTTCCGGGAAAACCAGCGGGTTATCCGTAGCCGAGTTGATCTCGATAGTAAGAACGTTCCGCGCATAGCCGGTAATGTCGGCGATAGGACCTAAAACCTGGGGCATACAGCGCAAGGTATAAGCGTCCTGGACCCGTTCGCAGTTCACATGGGAAGCGATGATCTCGCTGTCTTCGATCAATTTCCTGATATTGGCGGCGATGCGGGTCTGGCCCGGGTGGGGCCGCAGGGCATGGATTTTTTCATCGAAAGCCCGGGCTGTGCCTTTCAAGGCTTCTAAGCTCATGCTGCCGGCCACCTGGGCGTTTTTGAGCAGCAGTTCCGCATCCGCCACCACTAAACAGCCGATGGCGGACATCATCTGGGTGCCGTTGATCAAGCCCAAGCCCTCTTTTGCCAGCAGTTTCAGCGGTTTCAGGCCTTTCTTTGCCAGCACCTCGTCCGCCGGCAAGCGTTTGCCCTCTTCTAAACATTCCCCCTCGCCCATAATCACTAAGGCTAAGTGGGCCAGGGGAGCCAGGTCGCCGCTGGCCCCCACCGAACCCTGGGAGGGGATATAAGGATAGACTTTCTTATTCAAAAGTTGGACAAGGAACTCGATCAACTCTTTTCTTACCCCGGAATAGCCTTTTGTTAGGGCGTTGGCGCGCAGCAGCATAATGCCGCGCACGATATCTTCGGCCAGCGGCGGTCCCACGCAGACAGCATGGCTGCGGATGAGGTTTTCCTGTAGTTTGGTGGAATCTTCCTTGGAGATAAAGGTATTCGCCAGTGCGCCGAAACCAGTATTGATGCCGTAGACTGTTTTATTTTCTTTTAGGATTTTCTCTACGAAATCTCTCGAGCGATTGATTTTGCCTACTGATTCGGCTGCCAATTCCACTTGTTCATCATTCCTGCTCACAGCCGAGACGTCTTCTATAGATAATGAATTACCGTCAATTTTAATCATAACAAACCTCCGTTTATACCAGGTTGTTGAATTATCTACCACTACCCCCTTTTTGTCAAGCCTGTGGCGCAGGCCTAAATTTCCCATCAAATTTGCCTCCGGCGGCCAAAACCCTTTTGGAAAAGGGTTTCTGGACTTCCCAAAACTTTTATTTAGGGAATCCGGGACCTCCTCTAAGTACTCACAAATGCTTTTCTAACTCTTTCTTGAATCCCTCGTTTACTTTAAAACCCAACCGTTCTGCTTTTTCTACGAATTTTTTCGCCTGCTTATAATCTTTTTTATAATAATAAACCACCGCCAGGTTGTTGAGCACTTTGCCGTCTTTAGGGTCGAGCTGCAAGCATTTTTCATAGGCGCTGCGGGCTTTTTCGATTTTTCCGGCTCCTAAATAGATATCCCCCAGGCTGGACCAAGCCTGTTTTAAGCTGGGATTAATTTCCACCGCTTTGGTAAATTCTTGTTCCGCCTCGACTAAACGGGAAGTCATAAAAAAAGCGATAGCTAAGTTCTGGTGTGCCAGTTCCAGGCCCGGATCGAGCCGCAGCGCTTTTTTGGCAAAATCTACAGTGGCAGTGAAATCTCCTTTTTTGATCTTTATGAAACTCATATTCAGGTAGACTTTCGCGTTTGTACTGTCTATTTCTAAGATTTTTTTCAGCGCTTCCTCAGCTCTTTCGAATTTCCCCATCATGATATAACAGTCCCCTAATGCCGAATAAACAGCCTTGAACCCCGGATTTGCAGTCAGGGCTTTTTGGAAGCAATTGTAGGCTTTTTTCAATTCACCGCGGTTGAGATAGAGATTGCCCAAATTGTAATACCCCTTGTAGTAAACCGGATCGCAGGAAATCGCTTTTTTGTACGCCTGTTCCGCTTTCTCAAGCTCACCCTTTTGGGAATAGATCATACCCAGGATATTGTGCGCGCCGGGCAGCCTGGGATCGAGTTCCAGGGCTTTCCCCACCGCCGCGAATGCCGCCTCCGGCTGGCCCTGTTCCAAAAGGGCGTTGGCATAGTTGGAGCGGGCGATGCCATAATAGGGGTTGAGAGAAATGGCTTCCCGGAACCGGGCGATTGCCCCTTCGATATCTCCCTGCTCTAAGAGGATATAGCCCAGGTTATTATGGGGATGGGCAAAATTCGGGTTCAGTTCGATGGCTTTCAGGTAGGCCGACGCTGCCGGTTGAAAATCATTCCCTGTTTTACCGGGAAAGTATGCCGCTGAATCAGCATTTCTTTGCCCGAATGTGCTCCTGCCGTTCTCGCCGCCTTTTAAGGGCTGGGAACTCCGTTCTCCTCTTTTAGCGTAAGCGATGCCCAGGTTATAATAAATCTTGCCGGAAGATCGGTCTAACTCCAGGGCTTTATGATAATGTCGAATGGCTTTGTCGATTTCGCCGCTTCTTCTAAAAGCGATCCCCATCAGGTTGTAGGCTTCATAGAGTTGGGGGTTTATGCGCAGCGCCCGGTTACATCGGCTGATTGTCTCGCCGTATTTTTTTTGCCCGATATAGAGCAGGGCAAGATAGATATACACATTCTCCAGCCTAACATAGGCTTCCTGTACAACTGCCGATTTTTTTTTAGAGATTTTGACCCCGGTCAACCAGTGGCGCAGGTCTTTTCTTTTTTTCGGAGAAAAATTGCCGGCCGGGAGTTTTTCGTTTTCCCGGGCAATTCCTGTGTACAGGCTAATCAATTTTTCCCGGTTTTGCCGCGGTGCAGGGGAATCCACCCCCTGGAAATTTCTTTCCCGGTGCAGTTCGATAATCCTTTTGTTTTTTTCTTTAAGTTTATTTCCTCTAAGGAAGCGGTCCATCAGGGAATTCCTGTCGTCTACGTGGGCAGCACCGAAAAGGTGACAGATTTCGTGTTTTAGGATTTTTTTTTGCAGGGCAGGGTCTTTGACCGCCCGTATTAGGACATAGCCCTCTTCGTAGAAAGCCAGACCGTATTCCCCTTTTAGGTCTTCCTGGAAAGTAACGCCAAAAATGACAGCGGTATTTTTTTTTCCCAACTGTTTGAAGAAGGAGGGTGCCAGGGAATCTATGGAGCGGGCTGAATTGCTGCTCTGCCATGTTTCCCAGCCTGTGATAGAGAAGCCCATATTGAATTTTTTTTCAAAATCTGCCGACACTTCTTTGATTAATTTGGTCAGGTATTTTTTTTGTTTATTTAGGCTGCCCTCTTCGTCTACTGCTATTTTTACGGTGAATAGTCGTGTTGGCGGACCGGTTTCCCCGGACAGTAGTAAATTCCCGAGCATAACCAGGAAAACGAGAAAGATGGCCTTTGAGATGATTTTTTTATTCACGTATTTATTTTAGACCATTCATGAGCCGGTGTCAATAAGATTTTTTCCGCGGTTAAATAGGAGAAGAACCATTCCGGTCTTAGTTTTTGATAAAATACTGAGATTATAGGAACAGCGTATTTGTGACCACAGTCAGGACAGCTTCCGCATAAAATATAGAGATTGTCAAACCAGGTTAATTATATCTCCAGTGGTGACAGCTTTTTTATCATCCTGATGGGGCGCGTTCCGCCCCAGGTCGGGCTTGACACACCCGGGATGGGGGAACCTTTACCAGGGTTACATCCTTACCAATAACAGGGATCATTTCCCCGATGGTTAAATCCTTCATTAATAATTCCCAGTCTATTGTATTTGATTTCTCATCGGCTTTCATTAATATTCATCCTATTTATACATTTCAACAATGATATGGAAATAAAATTATATATAAAAATACATGAAATTACAAGTTAAAATTTAAATCCTATTCTTTTGCAGCATTGACGTCAAGCTGGGGGCAGGCTCCCGGATCTCTGCCTCTAAGTATCTATAATCACTCTTTTAATTTTTCTACATCCGAAACGGAAAGACCGGTTAATTCGGAAATAAAATCTATTTCAACTCCCTTTCTTAACGCATTTCGGGCAATCTCCATGGCTTTGCTTTTCTCGCCTTCCTCGAAAGATGTATCGACGACTCCCTTTAAATCCCGGTAGACTTTTAAACTGTTTTCGTATTCCATTAATTGGTTATCATCAAAATTAGCAATCTCCGCTATTTCAAAGCCTTTGATAAAAACCTCTTCTTGAAAAATATCCGGGATGTTCTCAAAATCTTCCAGGTGCTTCAAAAAGTAGAGCCATTTATCGAACCGGCTCTCCAATTCATGCTCTTGTTTTGTAAACCTGGGCATTTCTATAAAAATATATTTCAACTTATTATAGAATACCTGGCAGTACTGGTCTTTTAACTGCACATTGCTGAGATAAGGTTTCTGCTCCCTGTCTTCATCGAACGTAAAATCCAGTACGGCCACACAATAAATAGGATTTAATTTGAAATCCCAATCGCCTTTCTCCGCCTGCTCCTTTATAGGGAAAGTAGTGTAAAATACCGACCTGTCTTTAAAAAATTTGATCTTCGCTTTCTGCATTTCCACTATAAATTTGTCGCCTTTTTCGTTTTCGCAGTGAATGTCGAATATGGCTTTTCTTTCGGCTTTTGCCGCGCCTAATTGTTCCGGGTTCTTAAACGAAAGATTAACGATGGTATGTTCAGCGGGAAGCAGTTGATTTAAAAAGTCGACCAGCAGGTCTTTAGCGGCCTCTTCACCAAAGAGCTTCTTGAAACCGAAGTCGGTATAGGGGTTGATATATCTTGCTTTCATTGTCGAAGCTCCTTATCAATAATCGTTTGCGGTCGGTTTTTCATATTTTTTTCTCCTGCACACTTATTATAATCCTATTTCCTGTTTTTTTCAACTAAACGGTACAAAATAAAAATCCTGTTTTTTTTATAACAATTATGCTAAAATTACTTTTTCAAGGAGGGCCTGTGATCGTCTCGGCAAAACCCGTAGTAGTAATCAGCAAATGCTTAGAATTCGATAAATGCCGCTACAACGGCGAAATAATTAGTTCGCCCGAAGTGGCTCGCCTAAAACCACTGCTCAACTTTATCACTATTTGCCCGGAAATGGAAACCGGCCTAAGCGTACCCCGGCATCCTGTCCGCATCATTTCCCACGAAAAAAAACACCGCCTGCTCCAACCGGACACAGGCCGCGATATTACCTCCGCGATGAACGCTTTCCTGGACACCTTTTTCGCGAAACTGCAAGTGGTGGACGGCTTCATTCTTAAAGAAAAATCCCCTTCCTGCGGTACGCGCAAAACGAAAATCTACCCGGGGCCGGGAAAAGTTCCGCCGCTTGCCCTGGGAGCGGGCTTTTTCGGCAGCGCGGCGCTGAAACGTTTCCCCCACCTGCCTATCGAATCTGAAGAGCGGTTGACCGATTCCAGTATCAAAGAACATTTTCTTACCCGCCTTTTTGCTGTTTTTCGCTTTCGCCTGTTAAAACAGTCGCCTTCTTTCTCCCGGTTAGAGGATTTCCAGGCCCGCCATAAGCCTTTATTCATGGCCTATAACCGGGAAGAGACGCTCATCCTGGAAGATATCGCGGCCAACCGGAAAAAAAAACCGCTGGCCGAAGCGCTGGCCGAATATGAGCCGCATTTCTATAAAGTGTTTGCTAAAATACCGCATACTTCTAAAGATTTGCTTTCCCGCTAAACTTTTGATAAAATACAGGCGCAATGGACAAAATACGGGCAATAAAAAGGAGCCGCGCATGAGACGTTTTTTTTCCTACGGGCCGGTAGACCGGGATCTGCATTACCACGCACCGCGAGAAGAACTCATAGATATGGCTTATACCGGCCTAATAGGGGAAAATCCCCAAAAAGGCGGACATTATATCACTGTTTGGGCGCCGCGGCAGTGCGGCAAGACCTGGGTGATGCAAAGGGTAAACCGGAAAATTAAACAATCCGGCCAGTTCACCTGCGGTATATTTACCATAGAACGCGGCAAAAAAATAAAAAGCGAACAGTCCATGGTGGAATTATTCACCGAAAAATTAACCGAAGTATTCCAGGTTGAATTTCCCAAAATTAAGGAATTCAAAGAAATCCCCAGGTTATTTACTCGCTCCTATTTCCAGGCTCCGGTCATAATGATCATAGATGAATTCGATGCTTTGAAAGAAGAGTTTATCAGCGATTTCGCCGCGGTTTTCCGGGATATGTTCATGACCCGCAGCAATGAAGAAAATAAGACCAGTGGAGAGAAAACCTATTTACTGCATGGATTGGCGCTGGTGGGAGTGCGCAGTGTGCTGGGTATCGAAAATAAAAAAGGCTCCCCTTTTAATGTGCAGCGCAGTCTTCATATTCCCAGCCTCACTCATGAGGAAGTGACGGGCATGTTCCGCCGGTATGAGCAAGAGAGCAGCCAAAAGGTAGACGACGAGGTGATCGACCGGTTGTTCTACGAAACCGCCGGGCAGCCGGGACTAACCTGTTGGTTCGGAGAATTGCTGACCGAGACCTATAACCGGCAAAAAGATAAACCTCTCAGCCGGATCAATTTCGAAGAGGTTTATGCTGCCGCCTCCTATGCCCTGCCCAACAATAATATCCTGAATATCATCAGCAAAGTAAAACACTCCCCTTACCGGGAATGGGTTTTGGACCTTTTCAAAACCGGTGAGAAAATAGATTTTAAGTTCGACGATACGGAAATAGGCTACCTGTATATGAACGGCGTAATCGACATAGAAAAAGAGGGCCTTACCGGGTATTATGTCCGTTTTTTTTCCCCTTTTGTGCAGAAACGGCTGTTCAACTATTTTTCAAACGAATTATTCGATTACTTAGGGCGGTTAGTGGAACCTTTTGAAAAACTCGACCATGTAATCGATGAAACGGGTATAAATATACGCGGCCTGATGCAATGTTACAACCGTTACTTAGATAAAAACCGGGATTGGCTGCTGCGGGATGCGCCGCGGCGGAAAGACCTGAGAATCTATGAAGCGGTATTTCATTTCAATTTATACATGTACCTTTTCCAGTTTCTTAAGTCCTGGGGCGGCAAGGTCTATCCTGAATTTCCTACCGGCAATGGCAAAGTGGACCTGATTATCCGCTATAAAGACCGGGTTTATGGCCTGGAATTAAAGAGTTTTACCCATGAAGCTGCTTATAAAGATGCGCTTTCCCAGGCTGCCGGGTATGGCAAAAAATTGGGATTGGAGAAAATTTCCCTGGTGTTTTTCGTAGAAGATATAGATGAAAAGACCAGGAAAAAATATGAGAAAGATTTCACGGCAAAAGAGACGGGTGTAACTGTCGAGACTATGTTCATAACCACCGCTAGTTAGGCGCTAAAAAAGCCCCGGTACCGGCATTCGGCTCCAGTTCCCTGCGGAGGCCCCCGGATAATTCAAAAAAAATAAGTAAGTGTATTGAAATAAAATAACTTTTCCTTTAAAATATCCAATCATGAAGATGAAAAGAGATTTTGAGAGAGGTTTTTATCTCTGCTTGTTTATGCTGATTTTAACGGCTTTAGGATGGGGCCAGCACTATAATTTTAAAAATTACTCTATAGAACAGGGGCTGGCTCAGTCCCAGGTGCGCTCACTTTTCCAGGACAGCAGGGGTTATCTGTGGATAGGTACATTAGGGGGAGGCGTCAGTAGATTCGATGGTTTAAATTTTACCAACTTCACCAAAAAGGATGGGCTGGCGGATAATCATGTGCCGGCTATCTTCGAGGATTCAGAGGGAAATATATGGTTCGGTTCCTATGCGGGGGTAAGTCGATATGACGGGAAGAAATTTTCCCCTTTGGATGTGGGAAACAGCTTGCCCGACAGCCCGGTAAGAGCAATCGCGGAAGATCGACAGGGCAATTTGTGGTTCGGCAGCGAAACGGGACTCTGGAAGTACGATAAAAAAACACTGCGCTGCTTTACTAAAAAAGACGGCTTAGCAGATGATTTCATCAGGTCCATTTTGGTGGATAGAGAAGGTACGCTGTGGTTCGGAACAGGAAACGGTAGTATCGTCAGATATGACGGCCGCGTTTTTTCCAACTTTTCAACTCCCGGCGGCCCGGTAGAAGACCCCGTATTCTCGATTTTGCAAGATCGCCGGGGGAACCTGTGGTTCGGAGCCGCCGCGGGAGTGTATATGTATGACGGGAAAACGCTCCGGGACTATACAGTCAAGGCCGGTTTAAACCGTAATACTGTAAGAACGATTTTAGAAGACCGTGAGGGCAATCTCTGGTTCGGCACCGATGGCGGCGGGATTTCTAAATTTGATGGGAAAGCCTTTATTAACATTTCCGAGAAAAACGGGTTAAGCAGCAATGTTGTCTGGGCACTGCTGGAAGACCGGGAAGGCAACATCTGGATCGGTACTTACCGGGGTGGTCTCGATAAATACAGCGGCGCCGCTTTTACCTGCTTTTCTTCGCAAGATGGCCTGGGGGATGATGTCATCCGGGCTATTTTAGAAGACCGGGCCGGGAATGTTTGGTTTGCCACCTTTAGAGGAGGAGTGAGTCGATTCGACGGGAAAACAATAACCACCTTTACTACAAAAGACGGTTTAATCGATAATTTTGTACTCACAATATTCGAGGATAAAAAGGGCAATTTCTGGTTCGGCACTTACAAGGGGGTTAGCAAATACGATGGCAGGGGATTCACTAACCTGACTATGGAAAACGGGCTTGCCGACCGGGTAATCAGGTCGATTTGCGAGGACCGCCGGGGTAACATATGGTTCGGCACCAACAACTTCGGGATAAGCCGTTACGATGGGAACACAATTACAAACCTTACCACGGCAGACGGTTTGCCCGATAACCGGGTTAACTCCATTATCGAAGACCGGGAAGGGAAAATTTGGATCGCAACATCAAAGGGAATATGTGTTTATGACGGGCTGACGGCGTCCGCACCCTATAAGGGGCCTGGGAAATCCACTTCCGACAAGGCTGACCTCAAAGGTATTTTTTCCGGCAAACTTTCACGAAGCATTCGTGAAGAGTGCGGCCTCGAACAAAAAAACATCTATTCCATTTTACAGGACAAAAAAGGCAGCTTCTGGTTTGCGGCATATGGAGAGGGCATCGTAAAATGCACCCCGGCCAAGTCGTCCAAAAACTGCTGCTCTTTTGAAGTGTTCGACACCAAAGCCGGATTAAACAACGACAACGTGGTGTCGTTAATCTTCGACGACAGCGGCAAATTGTGGATAGGAACTGAAAAAGGCGCCTGCCGGTTCGATGTGGAGTTATATGAACAGACAGGCCAGAAAACATTCGAACATTACGGCAAAGAAGAGGGATTTACCGGTATCGAATGTATCCACAATGCCATTATCAAAGACAGGGCCGGGAATATCTGGTTCGGCACGGTAAAAGGAGCGGTAAAATACGATCCGGGTGAGGATAAACCGAATTTGACGGAACCGCTGACCCACATAACCGGCGTGAATCTCTTGTTTACGGAAGAAATCGACACGGCTGAACCCCTGGCCGGCGCTCCCAGTGTAGAACCGCACCCCGGGTTAGAGCTGTATTACGATAAAAATTACATAGAAATCGGTTTTATAGGTCTTAGTTTCACCGCGCCCGGCAAAGTAAAATATCGCTATAAATTAGAGGGTTTCGATAGTATTTGGGTGCCCGGGAATGCACCATATGCCCGTTACCCCAACTTACCACCCGGTAAATATACCTTTAAAGTAAAAGCCTGCAACAACGATGAATTATGGAACCGGGAGCCCACCTCTTTTTCTTTTAGAATAATGCCGCCCTTCTGGAAGACCTGGTGGTTTTTCCTGCTTGCAGGTGTCCTGGGAGTGTTTTTAATATACCTGCTTGTAAAAATAAGGACAAAAAAGTTAGAAAAACAGCGCAAAGTATTGGAAAATAAAGTAGAAAAAGCCACCCGGGAGTTGAAAAAAGAGAAAGATAAAGTAGAGCAAATTAATCTCCAGTTAGAATCCCGCGTCAAGCAGCGCACTGCGGACCTGACCAAAGCCAACGAATCGCTGCGGGACAGCGAGGAAAAATTCAGGTTAGTGGTGGAAAACGCCAATGACGCCATTTTTATTGTCCAGGATGAGGTTATCAAATTCCCCAATCCGAAGACAGGAGAGATGTTGGGTTATTCCCAGGGAGAACTGGCGAATATTCCCTTTACTGCTTTGATTCACCCGCAAGACAAAGACAGGATTTTGCAAAAATTCCCCAGGACCGGGGCAGGAGGGGGCCTTGCCGGCGCCTATTCTTTCCGGGTGATCGATAAAAACAATAATGAGTTGTGGATCGATCTCAACTCGGTACCTATCCATTGGGAAGGCAAACCGGCATCTCTTTATTTTTCCAGGGATATCACAGAAAAGAAAAAGCTCGAAGCCCAACTCCAGCATGCCAAAAAAATGGAAGCCGTAGGCACCATGGCCGGCGGTATTGCCCATGATTTTAATAACCTGTTGATGGGTATCCTGGGCAATGTATCGCTTTTACTTATAGATATAGAGGAGAATCATCCTTTTTATAATGAATTAACCAATATCGAAGACTGTGTACAAAACGGCGCCGCCCTGACCCGGCAGTTGTTAGGTTTTGCCAGGGGGGGGAAATATGAAGTGAAGCCTACGGATTTGAACCGGGTAGTGCAAAAAAGTTCCCAACTGTTCAGCCGCACCAGGAAAGAGATCACGGTTTACGGGAAATATGAGGAGAACCTCCGGACTGTAGAAGTTGACCGGGGTCAGATCGAGCAAGTGCTGGTGAATCTTTATATAAATGCCTGGCAGGCGATGCCCCATGGCGGCGATATCTATCTCCAAACCGGGAACGTCACCTTGAATGGAGGGGACATATCCCTTTATGGTCTCAAACCGGGAGATTATGTTAAAATTTCCGTTACAGATACGGGCAGCGGCATGGACGAAGCCATCAGCCAGAGAATATTCGAACCCTTTTTCACCACCAAAGAGATGGGCCGGGGTACGGGATTGGGTTTGGCCTCAGCCTACGGTATCGTCACCAATCACGGCGGCAGTATCTACGTGGACAGCGAGAAAGACAAAGGAACGACATTTACCATCTATCTACCGGCCTCGGATAAAGAGATAGTGGAAGAAAAAAAATCACCCGCAGCTCATGCCGCGGGCTCGGAAACTATCATGTTTGTAGACGATGAGGTGTTTGTCCGTGATGTAGGGGAAAAGTATTTGCAGGAATTGGGTTACAAACCGTTGTTAGCCTCAGGGGGACAGGAAGCCATAGAAATTTACGAAAGAAACAAAGAGCAAATCGACATGGTCATATTAGATGTGATTATGCCCGGCATGGGAGGCGGCGAGACCTTCGATAGGTTGAAAAAGATCGATCCCCATGTAAAGGTGCTGCTTTCCAGCGGTTACAGTATCGATGGTGAAGCCGCGGAGATATTGGAACGCGGCAGCCGGGGATTTATCCAGAAGCCTTTTAGATTAGAGCAGATGTCGCAAAAGATCAGGTCGATTTTGGACAAAAAAAAATAAATAATAAGTGTTGAGAAACGCCGGTTTTTTTCTTGTTTTTCTATGAATGGGAGTTGACAGGAAAAAGATTCGAATATATAATTAACTTGATGGCTATAAAAATACATCCACATGCGGCAGAACGAATGAAGGAACGAGGTACTAACGAAGAAGAAGTTTCAATAACCATCGAAACCGGGGAAAGTTTCCCGGCAAAATTCGACAGAACCGGGTTCAGACGAAATTTCTCTTTCAACGGCACCTGGAATAAAAAGAAATATAACACCAAACAAGTCGAAGTGATTGCTGTCAACGAAGATGGAGATTGGATTATAGTTACAACTTTGGTAAAATATTTTTAGGAGGCAAACAAATGAGAATAAATTACGATCCAAAATATAACATCGCATATATTAAAGTACGAGAGAAAATAGCTGAAGTTGAGACTATACGAATTAGTGACGAAATAAATATCGACATAACTCCTGATGGGAAAATCTATGGAATCGAACTCCTAAATGCCAATGAACAAATGGAATTTGAAAAAACAAAGGAACTGGTAATCATTAACGAAGTAACAGGCCAAAAGGCGGAACTTTATATTTAGACAAAACATGACAGGTAAATTAGAATCAATATCGGGGAGAGGATAAAAAATGGCTGAACACGTTTGCCCTTTGTGGGTGGGATATCTTTTGATAAGCCCGCTGAGAAAACTATTGCAGAATCCCCAAAAGATACTGGCGGAATACGTGAAAGAAGGCATGACGGTGCTGGAAGTAGGACCGGCTTTGGGGTTTTTCAGTTTGCCCATGGCCCGCATGGTGGGGAAAAAAGGCAAAGTGGTGTGCGTCGATCTCCAGGAAAAGATGCTGCGAAAACTCTTAAAAAGGGCCGCTAAAAAGGGGCTGGCGGGGCCTATCGAAACCCGCGCCTGTGCGGCGGATTCTTTAGGCATCGACGATCTAAGCGGGCAAGTGGATTTTGTGCTGGCTTTTGCCGTGGTACACGAAGTCCCGGCTAAACAAAAATTGCTTTCCCAGGTTGCCCGCGCCTTAAAGCCGGGAGGAAAACTATTGATAGCCGAGCCTAAGAATCACGTCCCGGTAGAACTTTTCGATGAGATAAAAGCCATCGCTTTAGCGCAGGGCTTAGAAGAGATAGGCAGCCCGCAGATAGGAAGTAGTTTAACCACCCTTTTCATAAAGCGGGCGGAGTGAGCTATGAGTAGACCACGCTGTCCGGGCCAGGACCAACGCTACTGGAAACCGGGAGATATTTTCGATGTAAAATGCCCCAACTGCGGCACTGAGATCGAATTCTGGAAAGATGAACCCAGGCATTACTGTCCCGGATGTGAAAAACCGGTGCGCAATCCTAAAATAGACACCGGCTGTGCCGAGTGGTGCAAGTACGCCGACGAATGTATAGGGGAACTGCAAGAATGAAAGGCCCATCTAAAAATAAACAACCCCACTGCGTGGGGGAGCGTTTAGGGGGAGGCAGTTGTAACGGATGTGCACGAGCAAAATTTTCCTGTACCTGCCGGGGCTAAGAGGGTGGGTGCGCCGCACCCAAAGATAGAGGGGAGGGAAAGCCGGTCTCTTTAGCCGATTTTTTCAAGGTATTCGAAATAGGATATGGGAAAAAATCCACAACCGGGTGACCGCCAACGTATTGAACCGTTTCAAACAGTTGTGCGAGTGGAGATTCGAGAAAGTGCAGGAAGAATTCCGGCAGGCGGAATAAGCCGCGGTGCAGACACGATGAGAGAAAAATTTAGCGGCGTTTTTTTTCAAATAATACTTGACTTTTTTTTTCCGATAGTGTTTAATATTAACCTGGATAAGATGGAGACATTCCAGGGAGACAGGGTTCCGGGGGAACATCGGTCAATAAAAATAACAGGAGAAAATTATGAGTGTAAAGGAGCTAAAATTAAAGTTTTACAATTATTCTGCCAGGTATGGAGGGTTTTTAAACTACCTGACGGTATTTATTATCACTGGGGGATTGGTTTTCTTTTTTTTAAGTACTGGATTATTTAAAGGTTTTCTACTTTTAAAAATCTTGCCGGCATTCTTGGGGAGTGTTGTAGTATTGTCAATATTGGCATCTGTAGTACCCTCATTCTGGCATTTTGTTACTTTTCGATATATCGCTTATTTTGTGGCCTGGATCATTTCATTAATTCGCCGGGTACTGGCAAATCGGTTTGTTAAATTTATCATCATTTTTTTATTAGTCGGTGTTGTGCAGCAGGCACGGCTTTTTTTGATGCGGCTAAAGACAGAAGCCGATTGGTTTGATCTTGAAGAAATCCTGGGACTTCGTTTTCTCATTACCACCTTAGCGCTAACCCTTCTCATCTACTGCCTAACCTGGATATTCAAAGCCAGGAAAAGCATTGTCATTTCCGAATTTAATAACTATACCGGGCTGGAGGAACTTGATAAACCGGTAGGAGCTATTCCATACCGGTTAATCAGTGAAATTATCAGGCTTAAAAACCTGTACAAAACCATCGGCGAATTAAAACCAAAAACCAAACATAACTTGATAATAGAAGCCACCGTGTCTATTTTAGATATCGGTAAATCCCTGGAGGAGGCGGTAGGGACAAACCTGGAGATCCAGTTTGGCTCCAAAATGAAATTCGGCTTTAATCCCTTAAAACTTTTTGGTTGGTTAGTCCGGGGTCCGAAATTATGCGGCTGTTTGCAGTGGGAAGGAGACAAAATGGTGCTAATTGCCTGGATCAGAGGCGGCAATTTGAACGGCACATGGCGTATGCACAGCGATGATATAGACAATACCGGTGAAAAAGAAGAATTACCGAAATTCATCACGGCAAGAATTCCAGGACTGATCGATGAAATAACCCACCACATTTTTGCCGATTTAGCAGAGGTGGGGTCGCCACGCTGGCAGGCGGTTAAACATTACTCCAATGGCCTATGGCAGTACCGCGAAACTGTACGCACCAAGGAAAACCGCTGTTTAACACTAAGGAAGGCCAAAACTGAATTTAAAAAAGCCCTGGCCCAGGATACCGAATTCGCTCAATGTTATTACAACCTGGGTATCATCTATAAAAAGCTCGGCAATGATAGAGCAGCAGAAGCAGCCTTTCGCAAAGCTCTGGAAAAGAACCCGGATAACTATAAATCTTATTACAAACTGTCCCTAATTTATCAAGAACGTAAAGATTACAAAAATTCCCGGTGGTTTTGTGAACAGGCTATCCAGCTTCAACCATCTAATGCCCTGGCCTGGAACTTATTAGCCGTCATCCATTACAAAAAGTGGTTAAATGATAAGAAAGATCATTATAAATACCAGGGGGGGCTCCCTATTCCTAAAGAAATAATCGAAACGGCAATGGTTGCCGTTATGCTTTCCTGGCGCGAATTATGCCGGGCCAGGGCAAAAAATAATGTAACTCCAAAACATAAAGATATAGCCACGATTTCAATTCGCAACCTATCGGTTCTTAAAGGGATGAAACGTCCCTTTAAGCGGTGGTTTTCCCCTTTCAACCAAGCGTTATTCTTGTCCCCGGAAAATGATGATCTCCATTTTGAATTGGGTAAATATTATTACCGCTGGGAAAAATGGCGAAAAGCCCGGGATGCCTTTTTCAGGGTGTATGAAGAAGGTGTGGATATAGACGAACCGCTGCGATATTGGTCTTGTTACGCCGATGCAAATGCCCATCTATACGAAAAAAAAATAGAAGAACCATTCAAAGAAACAATAGAGGAAGGTTTTACCCATTTCCTGGATGCCGCAGCCGATATCCTCCATAATAAAAGAAAAGATATGGAGCGTGATATAGAACCTTCCCGGCTCGATGTAAATATTGAAACAATGAAAAGTGCATTGACCCGCATATGGAAATATGAAAAAAAAATAAAAGAAAAAACAGAGAAAATAGAAATACATAAAAGAGAGATCGAATTTGCCGCTGATTTAAAAGAAATTTTGAATGAGGTAATTGAAATTCATAGTGATGACAAAAAAAACTTCTACGAAAATAAAAACAAAGATATTCCAGTCTGCCTGGATTGGGCCCGAAGCCAGTTAAACGTTGCGGTAGGTAAACGATTACTGGAACTCTCGGAACTCGAAAAACATGCAGCTAATTCAACCTACTCTCCGGTGGGCCAAAAATACCTTAGACAGGCAATCCAATTATTGGATGAAGCAAAGCAAAAATTGGAAAAGAACTACCCGCGGCAAATAACGAAACTAAGACTGCATATGTACTTAGCACAAGGATATTTAAGATTAGAACAACTTGACAAAGCGCTATTTCATGCCCGGGAGGCAGTGCGCTTAAATCCTTTCGAACCGGAGGAACGGCGCCTGCTGGGCAAGGTGCACATTGCCCTGGAGAACTACAAAAAAGCGATCACGGAATTGGAAATCAGTTTCCGCCTGGAACCCGATAACCACGAAATTTTAAAAGAACTGGGTGAAGCTTATAAAAGAAAAGGGGAGAACGCCTGTAGTTCAACGGAGACGAAAAAAGCCTATAATTCTGCCCGCGAAACCTTTTCCCAGGCCCTGGAAATAATAGGCAGTCACTCCTTTCCAGATCAGGAACCGGGAGAAAATGATGATAAATATATAGAGAACCTGGGCTTAACCCACTATTACTTAGGATATTTCTGTTACGAGTTATTGGAATATGATGCCGCCGCCACTCATTCCCGGGCTGCTGCTCAAATGGGTTATAAGCCGGTATCCGCCCTGATACAAGCGGGATGGAACTATATCAATGCCGGGGCCTTTTACAGGGCAAAACAGGCTTTCGATAAAGCCGCTGAATACGAAAAAAACACGCAGCACAATAATAGCCTGCACTCTATAGAAATCAAGCTTGGCCAAGCTGCCGCATTTCTCGAAGGGGCAGTGAGTATCGGGGATAAAAAACAAAAGGAGTATAAAGAAGTAGTCAAATGGTTGGAAACAGCCGGAAAAGGGTTGAAGAATGAGCAGAAGAAACTGGAAAGTGCAAAAAGAAAACTCAATATTGAATCTATAGCGTTAAAGGAACTAAAAAAGAAAAATGACCAGGATGAAAAGAAAAAAATACATAATGAAAAAGAAAAAAAGGAAATAGACATCATAAAAAAACTAAAAACTGAAATAGACCAATACCTCGATTGCCTTCCCCGGCTCTGGTTCAATTATCATGAATGCCGGGGACTAATGTCTTTTAAAGAGGAAAAATATGAGGACGCGCTCCGGGAATTCGAACAAGCCGTTACCTATATGGACAATGCCAGGATTTATTTACGTATGGCGAAAACCTACCGGCTGTATGCCGCTGGAAATGATAATCCGGATAGGAGGTCTCATATACTCGATGCCCGTAATGCTTGCGATCTATGCAGGAAACACGATCAGCGTGAAAAACATAAAGAGGAGATTAAATCACTGCTCCAGGAATTAGATACGCTGGAAGAATAACAAAAGAATCATAATTTCGGGCGCTGGAGATGGAAAGCAGCGACGAAAAAATATTTTTACCGGATAAAAGCACAATTATGCATAAAACATTAATTACTTTGTAAAACAAATTATTTTCACACAGATAAGTTATATTCTTTTAATTTGTGTGTAATTTTTGTAATCTGTGGGCTTGTTTTGGGGTCTCCGTCCCCTTTTGTGTCCTTCATGTGCTTCGTGGTAAAAATAGGAACTCAGATTTCGCGAATGCCCGTTTGCCGAATGCTGAATGCTGTCACGGGGTTGAAAAATTCGTTCTTTTGCTGTAAAATTCTTTTATTAGAAACACCTATGCCATTACATGGCGGTAATGAACAACATATTGTACATATTTCGAGTTCCCAGCGCCAGATGGCTTTTTTTCAAGCTTAGTTGATCACTTAGCCTTGAAAAACACTATTTATTAACGCCATGTAATGGCCCAGGAGAATAACAGCATGAAAATCAACAAAAGTGGCGCCCAGTTATCCGCCATCGTCAAAATCGCCCAGAGGCTCAAGAAACTCAGCAAAGATACAGGACAAGAATACCTGCCGTTGAACCGGGGCATCAACTCGGTTTGCCATATCGACTTAACCGAAGTAGTAAAAGGAATCGACTTTAACTGCGCCGAAATCCAGGTCTACCCTCCATCCACGGGCAGAGCCAACCTGAAAGAGGCGATAAACAAAGTCTATTTCCAGGAAAAAGCGGCCCTGGAAAATATTATCGTCACCGGCGGCTCGACCGTAGGATTAGATATCTCTTTCCAGGTATTGGACATAGACAAAATCTATATCCCGGCTTACTATTGGACCACCTATGATCAAATCATGCGCATCAGGCATAAAGACAGCGCCGTCTACCAAAGTTACGATGAATTAAAAGAAAACCTCCCGGCGCTAAAGAATGCCGGGGTCATTATTTGCGATCCCGGCAACCCTTTAGGCGATAAATACGACGACCAAAAACTGTTAGAGTTGATCGCAGCATTATCTAATAACGGCATTAAAGTTTTATTGGACAGCCCTTACCGGCGTATGTTTTACGACGAAACCGACACTTTTTACCGGGAATTGGCGGAACTGGAAAACGTCGTTATTATCGAGAGTTTTAGTAAATGCGTAGGATTAAGCGGGCAGCGCATCGGTTTCGTGCACTGCAAGAACAGTGATTTTATTCATGAATTCAGCGTCCGTTTGGTATCCGCCACTAACGGCATCAATGCGTTTTCCCAGGTGCTTGTGCAGAAACTGCTGGCCGCCCCGGAAGGGATAAAAGCGGTTAAGGAATTCAAAAGCAGGACTGTCCGGGACATCGGTTTAAATATCGAGTATTTACAGGAAAAAAATCTCCTGGCCGAACAATTCTATCGAAAATCGAAACCGGTAGGCATTTTCGTGGCAGCCGCGTTAACGCAGGAAGAGCTTTTAAGCCATTTTATCGGCAGTATTTCTTTGAGTTATTTTACCAGGAACGACAAAGAATAAAGTGGACCCCTTTGTCAA
>JAGLSW010000601.1 GCA_023135565.1 Candidatus Aminicenantota bacterium
CCGGCAGGGACCTGCCGCGCAGCGGCTTACCGCCACCCCACGCGCGTGGGGCCGCCGGAGGCTAAGAGGGTGGGTGCGCCGCACCCCCGGAGGCAAAGTTTTAATAAGGAATAAATAAAATGATTACAAAAGAACAAAAATTCAGGTTAGGTATTTTTTTGTTTGTATCGGTATTTTTGCTGCTTGTGGTGCTGGCAATTTTCATCGTGCCCAAATTAAACCGTGAAGGCGACACCTACCATATTAACTTTAAGAACATCTCTGTAAACGGTTTGAACGAAGGTTCGGCTGTTAAGTACCAGGGTGTGCGCATCGGGAAAGTGAGCCGGATGATGGTAGACCCCGATGATTTAAACACCATCCGCGTTGATGTGACCATAAAACAAGGATTCCCCGTAAAGAAAAATATGCGCACCAAATTGCAGTACGCCGGGATTACCGGTTTGCGTTTCGTGGAGATATCCAGCACCGAAGCCGGGCCGCCCGACAGCCTGAACCCCGGCAGCGAAATCCCGGTAGGAGGCAAAGACCTGGTAGGACAAGCGGAAGACATCGCCGTCAATGTCAATACCGTAGTGAAAGCCTTAGAGGACCTCTTGAAATCGAAAAACCGGGATAATATTTCCGCGCTGCTGGGGAATTTTGAAAAAAGCAGCGCTGTGTTATCCAGGGTTCTCATGAAAAGGGAGGGCAACCTGGAGCAGTTTTTCGGCAACATCGACCGGGCCACCGCCGACCTCGGTAAGATAGCGAAAGATTTCAATGAAATCAGCGCACGTTTAAACGACCTCAGCCGGGAAATGCCTCTTAAAGAATTAGTCGAAAATAGCGATAAGATGGTGCGCAATATTTCGCAGCGATTTTCTGATCGAGAATTAGGCAAAGTGATCGAAAATTTCGATACTTTTGTTAAAAATACCACCGGCAGTTTAAAGAAAGTGGAAAAGAGCGTCGGCGAAATGGAGGTGGAATTGAAAAAAACCCTGGGCAGCCTGCGCGAATCCATGGAGAACATCGCCAAATTCACCAGGGATCTCAGGGAAGACCCCACCATGCTGATAAGGAAGAGGGGCGCCAAAAGGAGGAAAAAATGAGAAAAAAATATTTATTTATTATCCTGTTGTCGATTTATGTAGTAGGCTGCATTTCCTCTTCGCGGAAGCAGTATTTTCAACTGCACATGGAAGTAAGCGGCAGGGAGGCCAAACTCCACGAAGCGGAGCCGGAATGGGATAAAACCATCCGTATCGAGCCGGTAGCCGTGGAAGACATATACAATGATTACCGCATCGTATACCGCACATCGCCTTACCGGTTGAATTATTATTCTTATAGTTTTTGGATTAAGAAACCCGGTAAAGTGGTCAGGGATGCGCTTTACGATTATTTTGTAAAGACTAATATTTTTAAGAAAGTGACCTTTGAATTTGTCGAAGGGGATCCTGATTATACTTTATCGGCCCGCGTTAATATTTTAGAGGAGTATGACCTGAAACATGTCTGGTTTGCGCATTTGAAGATGGTGATCGAGATTAAGGATTTCAAAAGCGGTGAAACGCTTGTATTTCACAGGTTCGACAGCCGCAGGCGGTTATTGGAAAGGAAAGTGGAAAGAGTGCCCGCCGCCATCTCGAAAATTTTAAAAGATGAGTTGGCAAAAGTAGTCGAGCAATTTCGAGCAAAAGTAAAATGAGGTTCGAAAGAATTTCGGTAAACCCGGGGATATGTCATGGCCAAGCGTGTATCGAGGGAACTCGTATTCCTTTTTATCAAGTTGTGCAGGTGCCGGTGAATGGCGATTCTATCGACGACCTCCCGCACTTCCACAAATTTTATCTGCTGCGTTTTAGTAGTGATAGCGGCAGGAAATGATTGTCAAAAATTCGTTACTCACAGCATAAACCAGCCGGTTGGTATCGTCGATTCGACGAGACCAAAAACCGGAAAGGTTTTCTTTTAGGGGTTCCGGTTTTCCTATTCCTTCAAAAGGCTCTCTTTTGGCTGCTTCGATAAGTTTGTTTATTCTCTTCAGGGTTTTTTTATCCTGGGATTGCCAAAAAATATAATCTTTCCAGGCTTCACCGGTACAGGCTAATTTCCTACTCATGAATCAAATCTCGTTCATGAACCTGTCCGTGTTGATATTGGGCGATGGATTTTGCTAAATGCCGGGAATTTGCGGGAGACTTTAATAGATGAAAAGTCTCCAGGTAGCTGTTAAAAGTATCTAAAGACATTACCACCGCGGCTTCTGCATCCCTGCGTTTAATGACGGTATAATCCGCATCTTCAACAACCCGGTCCAGGACTGATTTCAGGTTGTTCCTGGCTTCGCTAAAAGTAACGACTCTCATTTCAACCTCCGCACATGTCTAATTACTTGTACAAGTATATCATGTTTTGCTTCAATAGGCAAACGAAAAAATACTATCCGGTTTTGGATGTTGTCGCTCGCCAAGAAGCTATCCGGGTTGGGAAAGCCGGGGTCGGTGCTTTACTTTTTTTTTTGCATCGAACAATCTCCCGGATAGTATTGTACTGTTTTTTTTTAGGAGTAGTCCGATTCCAGGAGAGGCAAAACAAGCCAAATTTTAGAGTGTATCATGAAAATTGTTACACTAATGTTTCGACAGACAAAAATATCGCGGAGATCCCTTTCCAGTAAGGTAAATAGAAGGATCGGACCTTTACAAAAAGCTTATAAAATCATTTTTTTTTTACGCGGGATGTTGTTGGGCTTTTAGGCCAAAAAGCTGTCTTAGAGTGGTTCTTCGGGAAAAAATAATCCTTCGCGTCAGGTGTAACAATTTTCATGATTTTCAAAAAGCGTATCTTATGGTATGCTCATAAAATAAGACTGGTTGAAACATCTGGTAGAAAGGAGTCTACGATGAAAAAGAATATAAAAAAAGCCCTGCTGTTCGTATTACTTTTTATTATTAGCTGCATGGGAACCGCATTTGCCGGGGATGTCACTTTCCTAACGCCCCAAACCTATACCCGCACAACCAAAAAACCGGTTACCCACAGCTACACTTTTGCCATTCCCGCTAACTACAGCGGCCCCGGTTTTTACCTGCGGCTGCTCAACGGCGATCCCCGGGAAGAACACCGCGTTTCCAGCGCGGTGATCGAGATCAACGGCGTACAGGTGATCGGGCCTGCCGATTTTAACCAACAGGTGGGCTTCATCGAACGAATAGTGACCCTGGAACCTGCCAATGAAATCACAGTCAAACTCAACAGCAAACCCGGCGCTTTCGTTATTATCGACATATATAAATTCATCGCTAAACCTGCGGTTTCTTTCAGCGCCTCGCCTTCCACCATCAGCTATAAACAATCCGCTACCTTAAGCTGGAGCGTGACCGGAGCCGACTCAGTGAAAATCGACAACGGCATCGGCAGCGTGGTTCCAGGCGGGTCTATGGCAGTATCGCCCCAGGTGCCTGCCACTACCTATACCCTGACTGCCGCCAATTTAGGGGGCGCAACTACCGCCGCTGCCACAGTTACTGTGATTTTTCCGCCGCCCAGGGTTTCTTTCAGCGCTTCCGGAGACTATATCCAGCCCGGCGGTTCCGTCACCCTGACCTGGGCCACCGAAGTGGCGCAGACAGCGACCATCGAACCTGGTTTCGGCAGCGTGGATTTGTCCGGCTCGATGCCGGTTACTCCTGCTGAAAGCACCACCTTCCGGCTCTATGCCGTGGGCTTCGGCGGCGCTGTG
>JAGLSW010000602.1 GCA_023135565.1 Candidatus Aminicenantota bacterium
TTTAATTATTTAAAAGCGAGAAGCGTACCACCCTCTGTGCCCTCGGCGTGCTCTGTGGCTAAAAAAGCCTTTAGTAAATTAAGAACTGCCGGACTTTTCCACGATCTCTAACTTAGTCATGTACTCCCTCTGCTCCTGCAGCGCCTTGTCCAACTGCTCGACGGTTATCCCGGCAGCTACAGATTTAGAGGCTGTAATCAATTCTTCGATCTCTCTCAGCTTCGCTTCGATTTCGGACTTATCCAGGTCCGCGCCTCTCTCGATAGAATCGGAAACCAATACGATCTTATTCTCCAAAACTTCCAAAAAACCATCCTTAACATAAAAATAATGCTCCTTGTCATCGAGGTCTTTATAATAAATTTCACCGGGCTTGATGAGTGAAATATAAGGTAGATGATTCTCCAATACCCCGGCTCTTCCGAAATAAGCAGGTATATAAAGCTCCTTGATCGCTGCCTTCAAAGCCGCGGCAGTGGAGGAAACAAATTCCAGTTCGATGTTCTTGGCCATACGGACGCCCCTACTTCTCCCCTGCTTTCAACTTTTCGGCATTCTTTAAGGCATCTTCGATACCGCCGCACATGTAAAAAGCCTGTTCAGGCAGGTGGTCATACTTACCTTCGGCGAGCTCTTTGAAACTCCTGATGGTGTCTTTTAATTCCACATATTTACCTTTAAAACCGGTAAAAACTTCCGCTACATGGAAGGGTTGGGATAAGAATTTCTGGATCCTCCTGGCCCGGGCTACAATGACTTTATCTTCGTCGGAAAGCTCTTCCATACCGAGAATGGCAATGATATCCTTTAAGTCTTTGTACCTCTGTAATATCTCCTTTATTCTCCGAGCCACCTGGTAATGTTCGTCGCCGATGATGCGGGGGTCGAGAATCCGCGAATAAGATTCCAGGGGATCAACCGCCGGATAAATGCCGATCTCGGTTAAAGCGCGGGAAAGGTTGCTGGTGGCGTCTAAGTGGGCAAAAGTAGTGGCCGGGGCGGGGTCGGTGTAGTCGTCGGCAGGCACATAAATGGCCTGGATAGAAGTAATGGAGCCTTTTTTGGTTGACGTAATACGTTCCTGCATCTCACCCATCTCGGTCGCCAGGTTGGGCTGGTAACCCACGGCTGAGGGCATCCTGCCAAGTGTGGCGGACACTTCAGACCCGGCCTGGGTGAAACGGAATATATTGTCGATAAAAAGCAGGGTGTCCAGGCTTTCTTCATCGCGAAAATATTCGGCTACGGTAAGTCCGCTCAAAGCTACCCTGAGCCTGGCTCCGGGCGGTTCGGTCATCTGCCCGAAGACCAGGGCGGTTTTATCGAGAACACCGGCAGCGGTCATCTCCCGGATTAGATCGTTACCTTCCCTGGTTCTTTCACCTACGCCGGCAAAAACAGTAAGTCCGCCGTGTTTGGAAGCAACATTGTGAATCATTTCCCCGATTATAACGGTTTTTCCTACTCCGGCTCCGCCGAATAAACCGATCTTCCCGCCTTTGAGGTAGGGTTCCAGCAAGTCGATGACTTTAATACCGGTTTCGAATAATTCCAGGTTGGTGTCCTGCTCTTCTAAGGTGGGGGCATCCCTGTGGATAGGTAAGCGCTTCTTTTCATTAATAGGGCCTTTATTATCAACCGGTTCGCCTACCACGTTTATCACTCGCCCGATTACTTCCCGGCCCACGGGAACGGTGATGGGGCCGCCGGTATCGTAAGCAGTCATACCCCGAACAAGCCCGTCCGTGGGATGCATGGAAACAGTCCTGACGCGGTTCTCACCTAAGTGGAACTGCACTTCGGTGACGATCTCTATGGGTTCGGGCACATCGAAACCTGCGGATACGATCTTTAGAGCATTATATATTCCGGGTAATTCGCCTTCGGGGAATTCAACGTCTACTACAGGGCCGATGACTTCTATTACTTTTCCTTTATCGGTATATTCTATTTTTTCCTTTTTCTTTGCTGGACTCATGTTAATTCATACTCCTATTTTTTCAGGGCTTCGGTAGCGGTTATTATTTCTAACAACTCGTTGGTTATGGATGCCTGCCTGAGCTTGTTCAGGGTCAGGGTTAAACCTTTGATCATATCCCCGGCATTCCTGGTGGCCAGGTCCATGGCGATCATCCTGGCGGCATGCTCGGATGCCGAAGAATCGAGCAGCACCCGGTAAACTAACGAGTCGATGTACAAAGGCAGGAGCGATTGGAATATCTCAACTGCCGAGGGTTCGAAGATATACTCGATGTCTTCGCTGCTCCCGGTTTCTTCTTCCGCTTCTTCTTCTTGCCATTGGGCTGCGATGGGAAACAACGACCGGGTCACTATCTCCTGCTGCGATGCGGAAGTAAAGGCGGTGTATATAAATTCGATCTTTTTTATGTTTTTCTTTTCGTTTAAATAAATTTCCTGCAAAAATGCGGACAGCGCTTTGGCATCGGGGTAGCTCAACCCGGCCATCAGGGAATCATAAGATTTGTCTACGTGATAGTTCTTCTTTGAAAAGTACTTGTGGATTTTTTTGCCCACGATGATGAGAGAGGGCTGCTCGCCGCCTTCCGCTATTTGCTCAAACCGTTCGACCGCCTTTTCGATGATATGGGAATTAAAAGCGCCGCATAAGCCTTTGTCCGAAGAAATAGCAACTATAAAAGTGTCGCCCTGCTCCCGCTCCTCCAAAAAAGGATGCTCGGCTGCTTCGGGAGATTTCCCTACCCTGCCCAGCACGTCCTCGATCTTGCCCAACATGGGCTTGAGCCTATTCAACTCGGAGATACTGCGCCGCAGCTTGGCGGCGGAGACGGCCTTCATGGCCTGCGTTATCTTGCGGGTGTTCTTAACCGACGTGATCCTTCTTCTTAAATCGTGTAAGTTTTCAGCCATTATTTATTCTTTTTTTAGTTTTGCCTCCGGCGGGTCAGAACCT
>JAGLSW010000603.1 GCA_023135565.1 Candidatus Aminicenantota bacterium
CCAAACTTTTGTAAAAGTTTGATCAAAACTTTTGATTAGCGATAATCAAAAACGCCAGGGAGGTTTCAAAGTCCGAGCGCACCTCGCGGAACACCGGGATAATATTAAAATCTTTTGCATCTTCGATATACTTCGATTCTTGCGGATAGATCATGTTTACCTCCAAAAAAAGTATACACTTCTTCTATCGTTGTGCTGCATTTTTATCAATATTTAAACTCGACTATACACTGTCTATTCGACTATAAAGCTTATGATTTTTGGGGGATATAATTATAGGACGGCAGGAGCCGCACAGTAGGACCAGGAACTAAGAACAAAATCTCTAATCTTCATTTTTTTCCTCCAACTGCGCCTGTTTATAATATTCATCTATAAAACGTTTAAAAACCGAACCCTGTTTCTTAAGTTCCTTAGAACCCCGGGTGATCTTGCATAGGCTCAAGCCTAATCTTCCGGCAATTTCCCTCTGGGTTACCCCCTGGTCTAATAGTTTTACTAACTCCCAGCGGGACGATATATCTTCGATTTCTTTCAGTGTAAAAAGGCTCTCAAAAAATTCAGTTATAATCTTACTGTCATTAATAGCCGCTAACGTAATAGCAAGTTCATTCGTGCCGTTTCTATTCATAGAAGCATGATAAACTAAAAATAATTCCCTGTCAACCTTTCTAAAAGAAAATTACAAGATAGTGTTTTTTCAAAACCAAGCTTGAAAAAAAAACCACTTGACGGTAGGAACTCGAAATATGTACAACATGTTGTTAAATACCGCCATGTAATGGCATAAATCCAATTTTTCTTCAAATCTTTTTTCAACCTGCTCGAAAATCCAAAAAAAGTGATTATTCCGTTTTGGACAATAGGCAGCATTTCATGATGAATTATGAGTGATGAGAAAAGCTCGAATATCTGAATTATGAGTTATGAGGTAAGCGCTACAATTACTCAGAGCTTATTGCCCTTTTAAATCCTCTATAATTTTATTAATAGTTCCTGCTAATTCTTCTATATGATACTCACACACATCGAAAACGATCTCAGCATCCAGGTCAAAATAATGATGGGTTATAACATCTCTCATGCCCATAACTTTTTTCCATTCGATCTCCGGGTATTTTTTTAAAAGTGATTTTCCGGTAACTTTATCCAGACCTTTTAGACCTTCACCAATGGCGATTAACTGCATACAAATAGAATCGAGCCTCTCCAGGCCTTCTTCGGTTTTGATAAAATCATCAGAAGATGTAATGGGTTTAAAACGCTTTAGAACGATCTGGGTGGACCTGTAAATCCTCGATAATATTTCATTTGCCAGTTCTTTATCAAACATAAATGGCTTCTCTCTCGATACGGCTTTTTAAGAATTTGTCCATATTTTCCCGGAGCCTGACTATATCCACGGAACGGGCAAAAACCTCCTCAAGCTCCTGCTTAATACCGATTAAATCGAACATTCTCGGTTTCTCAAGCTCCACCACTACGTCTATATCGCTATCTTCGTTTACTTGATCTCGCGAGAAAGAACCGAATAGTCCGATTTTTACGATATGATACTGCTTCCTCTTCTTTTTCTTGAATTCTCCGAGGTATGACAGGACTTCTTTTTTACTCGATGCATTCATTTTTTTACCCTCAGCCTAATTATAAATGAACTTAAACTTGTTGTCAATTCTCCGATAGGCTACTTGCCTCCGGCGGCCCTGCCGG
>JAGLSW010000604.1 GCA_023135565.1 Candidatus Aminicenantota bacterium
TAATTTAGAATCAAAAGCGTTCCCTTGCGGCGAAGCCGCTTCTCGGCTGGGGGGCCGCCCCCCCAACGATAAATACAACTCCTCCTGCACTTTTACCATGTAATCCGCATCCCAGGCGGAAAAATCCTCGGCAAAACCACCTAGCTGCTCACGCTCTTCTTTGTTTTCGAGCAGGTATAAAATCTTCCCGGCAAAACTTTCATAATCCAACACATCCACTAAAAAACCGTTTTTATTGTCTTTTATGACTTCCCGGTTGCCCGGTATACTGCTGGCTACTACAGCTTTTTTCTTTAACCGCAGTTGAATCAGGCTCTGGGGCAAACCTTCCCACAAGGCTGTGGAAACCCCGATATCGAAAATGTCGATGGCTTTTTCTATGTCGAAAAGAAAACCGGGCAGGCGAAAGTTTTCAAAAATACCTCTCTTTTTTAATTCGGCTTCGATTTCCCCGCGCAGTTCCCCATCCCCGGCAATTAAAAATATTACATCTTTTCTTTTGTTTAACACCCGGACCGCGATCTCGATCAAATGAAACAATCCTTTCTGGGGTTTAAAAGGAGCAATAATACCACAGACAAAATCTTTTTCTTTTATTTGGTATTTCTTGCGCAGTGCCTTTGTCTCTTCGTTTTTTGCCGTGAACTTAGTTAGAGGAAAACCGCTGCGGATAAGAGAAAAATTGTCTTTTTTTAATATGTTTTCCTGCCGGGCAATGTCAACGTCCGCATGCGCTACAAAAACAAAATGACTGGTGAGCGGAGCGGCGATTTTTTCGATCCACTTGTAGATTTTTCTCTTCAAAGGCGATTGAAAAGGAGAAAATGCAAAACCATGAACCGAATGAACGGCTGCGGGAAGCCCGGACTTACGCAGCCGGGAAGCGACAAAACGCCCGATAATACCGGCTTTGGAGGAGTGTGTGTGAATCACGTCGGGGTTGATTTTTTTTAGGATTCTTTTTACCTGCCCAAAAGCTTTAATGTCTTTGACGGGGTTTATCTCTCTTACTAAATCCGGGACGATTATAAAATTCTCTTTCTTTTCGACGCGGTCATCGAGCATACCCCCGCCCCCGCTGAGCAAGTAAGCTTCGAATTTACTATCATCCAAATGCTCATAAGTGTAGACAGTATTAACCTGCGCTCCGCCTAATTCTAACCTGGTGATTATGTGAACAACTTTTATTTTTTTCATTTTTTTTAAACCATGCCTCCGGCGGGTCAGAAC
>JAGLSW010000605.1 GCA_023135565.1 Candidatus Aminicenantota bacterium
AGTTTGATCAAAACTTTCGTTTAATCAGGACGTGACCATTAAATTCCTGATGATGGGTTTGCCTTCACGAATATCGTCGAATGCTTTGTTTACATCGTCGATAGAGTAGCGGTTTGAAATTAGCGGCTCTAAGGCGATACTGCCCTGGTCCACTAACGAAACGATCACGTTGTAATCTACCGGACGGCAGCCTAAAGAACCGCGAATCTCCATTTCCCGGTACATGATGCGCGCCGCGGGTAAAGCGACGCTGTCGGCTGTGTAACCGACCATTACGAAACGTCCGCCGGTTTTCAGGGTGGACATAGCTTGCAGCATTACTTTGGGATTGCCTATTACTTCAAATGCCGTGTCGCAGCCCCCGGTGGCTTTTCTTATGATTTTTTCGACTTTCTCTTCTTTAGCGTTATAAGTAGCATAAGCGCCCAGTTTTTTGGCCATTTCCAATTTCTCGTCGCTGAGGTCAACTGCGATTACTTTGGCTCCTGCTAATGCAGCGAACTGCACCACGTTGATGCCGACGCCGCCGCAGCCGAAAACAGACACTACTTGACCGGGCTTTACTTCGCCGCGATTCACTACCGCATGGTAAGGGGTGGAAAGAGCATCGGCTATGATAGAGCAGTCTTCTAAGTTCAGGTGTTTAGGCAGCGGGATGAGGTCCTTGGCCGATACGACTATTTGTTCGGCGTAACCGCCGTCGATGTTGTTGCCGACCATCATCATATTCTGGCAGATGTTCTCCCGGCCCCGGCGGCATGCTTCGCAGGAACCGCAGGTCAGTACAGCGGGAATGACTACATGATCGCCCTCATTCCACTTCGTTACGCCGTCGCCTAATTTCTCGATAGTGCCGCTGATTTCGTGTCCCGGTGTCATGGGCGGTTCCTTGAAAGTGGGAACCCCGTGGTCTAAATAATGCAGGTCGGTGTGACATACACCGCAAGCTGCAATCTTAATGCGCACTTCTCCTGCTGCCGGTTCCGGTGTAGGTATGTCTTCTATACGAAGTACTTTTTCACCTTTGTAATATCGTGCTGCTTTCATTTTTCCTCCTTATATTTTTGTATATTAATAAAGTTTTTTTTCTTTTTTTTCATGGAACTTTTGATTTTGTCTTTAGTTCGATTTATCTAAATTCTATTATACCATAAATCTTGTAGTAGTCAATAACTTTTGCCTCCGGGCAGCAATTCCGCAAAATTTTTCAA
>JAGLSW010000606.1 GCA_023135565.1 Candidatus Aminicenantota bacterium
TTTTTGCCCCGAAGTGACGGGGTGTGTTAGCTACCATGAAATTACTTTGCCTCCGGCGGCTTATCGCCTCCCCGTGCGCACGGGGTTTGAACAAAATTTTTTATTATTTAAAATCAAAAGCGCCACCTTGCCGCGCAGCGGCTTATTGGCTGGGGACGCCGTCCCCTCGCGGGCCTGCTCGCCGAAGGCAAAGAAATTCAAAAAATTAAATTTTCTTAATACAAAATGATACGGAAGTGTGTTATAATGAAAGACGGTCGAGAAAGTATGAGTAACGACAAAAAAAATTGCCTGGGAGATAAGCTGGTGAAAACACAAAAGTTATCTGTTTTTTTTATTGGGATTTTTTTCATTCTATTGGTTTCCTGGTCCTGTTCGCCTAAAAAATTGGCCCTGAAGATGGTGGCCGATGCGTTAAGCGCACCGGGCGGGGGAACGGTTTTTACCGGGGATAACGACCCGGAATTGGTGGGCGACGCCCTCCCTTTTGCTATCAAATTTTATGAGTCCCTGCTGCAAATGCTTCCCCACCACCAGGGTTTGCAACTGCGCACGGGCAGCCTCTACGTGATGTATGCCAACGCTTTTTTAGACACCCCGGCGGATATGCTCCCCGAAGATACCGATGCGGAATATGATAAAAAAGAGTTCCTGTTGAAACGGGCCAAAAACCTCTACCTGCGGGGACGGGATATGCTGCTGGCGGCCTTAGAAAAAAAACACCCGGGATTCCTAAAAAAACTGGAAAATAAAAAACTCAAAGAGGCTGTTAAGCCCATGAAAAAAAAAGACATCGATCTTTTGTATTGGGCTGGGGCGGGTTGGATGGGCGCGTTTGCCATCGATCCTTTCGATATGAAATTGGGTCTGACCCTGCCGCAGGCCGCGGCCCTGATCGACCGGGTGAACGAATTGGATAAAAATTACGGGGCTGGAGCCGTCCACGATTTTTATATTTTGTACTACGGTTCCCTGCCGGAATACATGGGCGGGGATTTAAAATTGGCCCGCAAGCACTTTGAAAAAGCAGTGGCTGCGTCCGGGGATAAATCGGGTTCTCCTTACATCTCCCTGGCCACCACAGCGGCGGTAAATGAACAAAACGCCGTGGAATTCAAAAAATTGCTTAACAAAGTCCTAAAAATCGACGTAAATGCCGACCCGGAAAACCGGCTGCTGAATACACTAAACCGCAGGAAAGCAAAATGGCTGCTCGCCCATGTGGGCGATTTTATCCTGTTAGAAGAAGAAGAAAACGAAAAAGAAGAATAAGAAAAGGAGGATACGAATGAATAGAAAGATATTATTAGTCGCCCTGTTGAGCCTGTTTTTATTAACAGGTACGCTTAATGCGCTGGTCATTAAGATCGGCAGCATCGCCCCGGACCGTTCACCCTGGGATAAGGCTATCAAAAAGTTAGGCCGGGAATGGGGAAAAATAAGCGAAGGTAAAATAAAATTCAAAATATACGCCGGGGGCATCGTAGGCAACGAAAAAGATATGATTCGGAAAATGCGCCTGGGGAAATTAGGCGGAGCTGCCCTTACCAACATGGGCATCATTCACATTTTCCCCGAAACTTTCGTATTAAACACGCCGCTGCTGCTGACTTCGGAAAAAGAGTTGGATTATATTTTTGAAAAGATGAAACCCTTCTTTGAGAAAGGGATCGAAGAAAAAGGCTTTAAAGTGGTCATCTGGACATTGACCGGCTGGATTAATTTCTTTTCTAAGTCGCCGGTGCTGCTCCCTGAAGACCTGAAAAAACATAAAATCTCCTTTACCACCGGTGCGCCCGATTTAGAACAAGCCTGGAAAAAAGCCGGCTTTCATATAGTGCCCAACGATCTTAAAGACCTTACTATGGGCTTAGAGAGCGGTATGGTCAATGCTTTTTACCTGCCGCCGTTGATGGCTGCTTCGGGCCAATACTTCGCCCAGGCGCCAAATATGCTCACTCTCAAAGTTTCCCCCCTGTTAGGCGGCATCGTGCTTTCCAAAGCGGCCTGGAAAAAAATCCCCAACCAATATAAGAAAAAAATGATGGACGCGGCTGCGAAAGTAGCAAAAGACCTGTACCGGGAAATCCTTAAATTAGAGGAAGATGCTCTAACTGAGATGAAAAAGCATAAGCTGGTGATCAACGATATTCCCCCGGGCGGCCTGGAGACCTGGCGCACTGCCGTGAACAAGGGGATGGACGTCCTTATCGGTAAAGCTTTTTCAAAAGAGGTATACGATCAAATCATGAAGCATTTAGCGGAATACCGGGAAGTGCAT
Source organism: Candidatus Aminicenantota bacterium (assembly GCA_023135565.1). Lineage (GTDB taxonomy): Bacteria > Acidobacteriota > Aminicenantia > UBA2199 > UBA2199 > JAGLQA01. Next base: position 2,282 of record JAGLSW010000606.1, read on the forward strand.
GAAAATTAAAAACCTTTTTTCCTTTAAAACGCTGCACAAATTTGAAAATAGCGGTGCCTTCCTGGCGGTTCTGCTATTGGCCCTGTTTCCTACTATAGAGGTTGTGGCCCGCATCTTCCGCACCGGGGTGCCCAACTCCACTATCTATACTCACCACTTAGTGTTAGTGGTTACTTTTATCGGCGCCATGATCACGGCGAGAGAGAAGAAACACCTATCCATGGCCTTAGATATTAAGATTAAAGAACCCTTTAACACTGCGATAACGTCTATCAATGGTTTCCTGGCCGCCATGTTTTCCACTGCATTTGCCGTTAATTCCTTCGCTTTTGCCCTGATGGCATTTACCGGCGACGAAAAAGTCGGTATTTTTCCCTCCCGGTTAGTAGCCATGGTTTTATTTTTAGGTTTTGCGGTAATGGCCATCCGCTTTATTATTGCGGTCCCGGCCCGGGACAAAGGGAGACTGCTGGCCACCATGGGGATCATTTACGGCTTTTTCCTATCTTTCGACGCCCTTGTGCAGGTCATGACCGGTTTCCCCGATGAACTCCCGGCGCTGCTGGTTCCCTTCGTGGAGTTTTACAATTCGGTAAATGCGTCTATTACTTTACCGGTTATCATCCTGCTGATAATGTCCGCCGTATTCGGGCAGCGTATTTTCATCGTTCTCGGCGGTATCGCCTACATACTTTTTGCCCGCACGGGAGAACCCCTGACAGTTATTCCCAACGAAGCCTACTCCATGCTGATTAGCCATACTATCCCGGCTATTCCCCTGTTCACCGTAGTAGGTTTTATCCTTTCCGAGAGTAAAGCCGGGGAAAGGCTGGTCAAATTATTCAGAACGCTATTCTCCTGGTTCCCCGGTGGTCTGGCTATTATGGCCATCTTAGTATGCACTTTTTTTACTACTTTTACCGGCGCTTCCGGGGTCACTATCCTGGCCTTGGGGGCTCTTTTGTCCTATGTGTTGATCCAGGGAAAATACAAGAAGAGGTTCAGTTACGGTCTGGTGACTGCTTCCGGCAGTGTCGGGCTGCTCTTCCCCCCCAGCCTGCCGATTATCATTTACGGCATCGCAGCCGGGGTAAGTATAAAAAACATGTTTATCGGCGGTATTGTGCCCGGCATCGTAATGGTAGTGGTGCTGGCGATTTTCGCAATTTTTTATGCCACTAAATATAAGGTAGACCGGGAACCTTTCAAATTGAAAGAGGCGCTTTCCGCTTTGAAAGAATCGATCTGGGAAATCATGCTGCCGGTGGTGATATTGGTGGGTTTTTTCGGCGGCCTGACCAACCTGGTGGAGAGCGCGGCAGTAGCTGTCCTTTACGCCCTTATAGTAGAGGTTTTTATTCACCGGGACATAAGAATCAGGGATTTATCCAAAGTGATCTTAAAGGCCGTTCCAATCATCGGCGGGGTGCTGACCATCCTGGCCCTGGCCAAAGGGCTTTCCTACTATATCGTAGATGCCGAAGTCCCCATGAAGTTAGCCGAATGGGTGCAGGCCAATATCCAGTCGAAGTATGTATTCCTTTTAATTCTTAACTTTGCCCTGTTAGTCACCGGTTGTTTTATGGATATTTTCTCTGCAATTATGGTGGTAGTGCCCTTGATCCTGCCTTTAGGTAACCTGTTCGGTATCCACCCGGTGCACTTAGGTATCATTTTCCTGGCCAATATGGAATTAGGCTACCTGACGCCGCCCGTGGGCTTGAACCTATTCCTGGCCTCTTACCGTTTCAACGAACCTATGGGGAAAATCTACCGGGATGTGCTGCCTTTTTTCTTTATCCAGTTAATTTCGGTGCTGCTGATTACCTATCTCCCCGTGTTGTCTACGGGACTGCTCAGTCTTTTTAAATAGAACTCAAGAGAACCTGGCGCAGCCGTTGCCCGCAACCAAACA
>JAGLSW010000607.1 GCA_023135565.1 Candidatus Aminicenantota bacterium
CATTTAACGCACTCGTCCGCGCCGCTGATAACTCGAATCTCAAAGCTGCACCGGCAAAACTCTGCTGCACGGGCCGGGGGAAATCGGTGGGCAGGTCTAATACCGGCGCTTCCCCTGAAAAGCGTTCCAACCAGTAAGCTTCCTGGTTTAGCAGCGCCTCTTTTACCCCGGGACTGTTTTGCCAGTTGGAGAAATCTTTGTACTGTATCCCCAGTTGGGGCAGTTCTTCACCGGCATAGATGTCCATAAAATCCCGCAGCAGGACACCCATGGAAGTTCCGTCCGCTGCGATGTGATGCATGTCCAACATTAATATATGCCGCGCCTCTTCCAGTTCTATTAAGCCCACACGCAGCAGCGGCGCACAGGTGAGATCAAAGGGACGTATGAACTCGAGGGCTGAATTATGAGTTATGAATGATGAATGATGAGGGATAACCCGGCCCTTATCTCCTGCTTCAATTTGTCGACTGCTGCGAAGCGGCTTATACCCTGCCCACGTGGTGGGCCTGCGAAGCGGTTTATCGGCCGGGGGCGACGCCCCCTCGATTTCAAATTCGATCTCTTCGGGGCTGTGCACCCGCTGCACCGGGTTATCAGCCACCATCACAAAAGAAGTGCGGAAACTCTCGTGTCTGTCGATTAATTGCCTGAAAGTACCCGCTAATTTCTTTTTGTCTAATTCACCTTCTATCGAGATCGATGCGGGCAGGTTATAGGCGGTTTCCAGCGGCGCCATGCGGTGCAGTAAATACAACCGCTCCTGGGCCGAGGATAAAAGATAATATTCCCTCTTCTCCACAGGCACGATAGCTGAGAATTTATCAACCGCTGCTGAGTCTAAATAGGTAGATAATCCTCTAATAGTGGGGTTCGTGAATATATCCGTCAACTTAATTTTTACATTTAACTCTTTGTGAATCCTGGATATTAATAGGGTGGCTTTTAACGAATGACCACCTAACTCAAAAAAGTTCGTATCTATACCGATAACACCGGGTTCTATATCCAATACTCCAGACCATATTTCCGCCAGCTTTTTCTCTAATTCGTTCCCGGGGGGAATGAATTCTTCAACCGCATCCGCTGCATCGGGCGCAGGCAGCGCCCCGCGATCTACTTTGCCGTTGGCATTCAAGGGAATATTGTCCAAAAATACAAAAAAAGCAGGC
>JAGLSW010000608.1 GCA_023135565.1 Candidatus Aminicenantota bacterium
TGGAATGTTGGAATGTTAAAATGCTGCATTTAAACCATTGCGCACGGAGTTAAGCGCTGTAGAGTGCGCTGTATGGTGCCCGGCTGCCGGGCGGTCGTCAACGACCGACTCCCGGTAGGGAAAAGGGAACAGGATAGAATCAATCTTCAATGCTCAATATTGCATCCGATTTTTGAACCGCTGCCCGTATATATGGCGTAGGAGGAAATATGAAATACGTTGTACCTTTTTTTATAAGTTTACTACTTATTCTGCCCCTGTCCGCCCAGGAGAAAGTGACGGAACAGGTGAGCATCGATTGGTGGGTGCTCCCCCTGTTCGTGGTGGATAAAAAAGGCGACCCGGTTCTCGACCTAAAAGACCAGAACGTAGAACTGCTGGTTAATAATAAAGAAGTAACCGGCTTTACTCTTTACAAGCGAGCTTTCACCGTTGAGGCCGACGGGGCAAAAGAAACGCCGCTCCCTATGGAAAAAGAAAAAGTGGTCTTTTTACTATTCGATACCGCCTTCACCACACAAGAAAATTTCGAAAGGTCAAAGGCGGTAGCTAAAGATATGGTACAAAAAGCAGACGCAGCCACGCTTTTTACCGTGATAGCTGTAGACCCCATGGCAGGCCCGGTATATGGCGGCGGTCCCTCGGCAAATAAAAAAGCAGTGATAAAAATGATCGAAGACAACATAAAGTGGGCACCCAATTCTAAAAGCATTAGTGCTGTTCTCAGGGCTACCTATGGTACCCAGGTAGTAGGGGATAAGGGAGGGAGGCTTGATGGTGGCGAGCTGAGATATCTGGGGGAACAAAGAAGCGGCGGCCTTAGAAAGAGCAACAAAAATTATTTCCAGGCATTTCAAACCCTTTACCATGCCCTCAGCTCCATCAAGGACAACAAATTCATCTATCTTTTCTCGGAAGGCATCTCTCTTTTTGCCCGCCAGGTGCTCACCAAGGGGAAAGAGGAGTACTGGTTTTTTATCAAGAAAACAGCCGGTTATTTAAGCCGCTGTGGAGCCGTGCTTTTTATCGTCAACCCGGCCGGCGCGGTGTTGAATTACCGGAGCCTGCAATCGGGAGAAAATTCCCTGCGTTTCCTGGCCAAGGAGAGCGGAGGCAAATATATAGAAGGGGAAGAAAAACACATCACCGGCAGCATCGCCATGATGAACCGCGCCTATTATGAGGTGGCTTTCCCCGACCAGGGTGGGGCCGGCGGGAATATCCATAAAGTGGCAGTCAGGTCGCTGCGTAAAGGAGTTAATATCCACACCCTGCGCAATTTAGAAAAGAGTAAGTCCTACGGCGAAATGAACTCTTTAGAAAAGGAAGTCCTGGTAGTAACCCTGTTGAGTCCCAGCCCTCTTTTTCGCGCCCCTTTAAAAACCAGCCACTTAGATGTAGAAAAATCGCCCGGTAAAGAAGGCGAACTCCTTTACAAGATCAAGCTGCCGGTCAACTTCAGGCAGAAAAGTCTCGAACTTTATAGAGTCAAGGTGGATGAATATACCAATCAAGCAAATGTTAAAAAAAAGGAATTTACCTCTTCCGGCAAATCGTTGAAACTCACTGTAAAGAAAGAAGATGAAGCCGCTATGCGTTTGGTGTTGGTCAACGGCAGCGCAAAAATGGCGTTGGTGCAGGGTATTTTTAATGCCGAAGTGGAGAAAGAGTCTATCCTGGCCGGCAAAGCCGGCGATTTTAAGAAACAAATAGAGCGCATGGGAGAAGGCCGGAAGACCGAGTTGGGTAGAATTACCCTGGGCGCCGCTAAATATTGTTACAAGCTTTCGGAAGCTGTGTTTCATTATATCTGCAAAGAGACGGTCAGCGAAGTCCTGGATGACATCCGTGTGCAAAAACAGTTAAGGGAATCAAAACTCGATGAAATTACCGGCACCTATCGAGCCGGTTTCAGCGCCAGGGATGATAGGCGGGTGGTGCGCCGGAAATTGACCAACAAATATGTAAACGATTACCAACTGGTAAACCGCAAAGGCCGGTTAATCGAACAAAGACACCTGATCAAAGGAAAAACAAAGAAAATCGGCGGTAAAGAGGGAGTGTTGAAACTCGATGCCTTTATTTCCAGGAAGGTTTCCCTCTCCCCGCTGACGCTTTTAGGCCCCGGCAGCCAGGATAGGTTTCATTACTGCTTCGTTAAATACGAAAAATTAAAAGGCGTCAAAACGGCACTGATCGAATGTTTCCCTAAAGACCCGAAAAAGGCCAAAACTATTTTCGGCAGGTTATGGGTAGATTTAGCCGATCATTCCATAATGCGTATCACTGTTAACCCCGTATCCATCGGCGGTTACACCGAACTTTTAAAGCGGGCCAGGTATTATAATTCCAAACTGATTTTAACCTGCCGGATCGATTTTTACAAAAAGCGAAATGGCATTCGTTTCCCCACTAAGGTTTTGGTCCGGGAAGTATACAGCGGCGGCATAGAACTCAGGAAGGTAGTCAAAAAAACGGTCTGGGAACGCAGCAAAACCACTTACATTTTTAATGATTACCGGTTTTTCGATGTGGGTGTCCAGCCTGGGGAAGAGGGTGTAGTGAAATAGAACCTGTGGTTGTGTCCTATATCGGGGACAGGTTGTCCCTTAATAATACTTCGTGCAAGTTTGCTAAGAGAAAGATTTTTTTTGCTAAACCGGTCACTGATGAAGGTTTCAGGCCCCCCATGGGTTGGGGGTGCCGCCCCCCTTTCTTTTGGCAATAAAATTGCTGTGTATTTGTCTTAGGACACGTCTAAATTAAACAGGAGGTTTACATGAAACGATTATTAATTCTATTTGTTTTGGTAATGATGGTTTTACCTATTTTCTCCCAGGAGAAGATCACTGAAAAAGTGAAGATCGATTGGTGGGTGCTGCCGCTCTTTGCGATTGACAAAGGCGGCAATTCCGTTCTCGACTTGAAGGATGAGGATATAGATTTACGGGTGAACGGCCGCAAAGTAACCGGCTTCACTTTTTATAAACGGGCTTTCAGTGTCGAGGCCGGCGCGAAACCGGCGGCGGAAGCTTCTCCCGTGTCAAAGAGGAAACTTGTTTTTCTTTTATTCGATATTGCCTACACCACCAACACCAATTTTGAAAGGTCTAAAGAGATCGCCAGGGACTTGGTGCGGAAAGCAGAAAAAAACACTCTATTTACTATTTTAATGATCGACCCCTTAACCGGGCCGGTGTATGTGGGCGGACCGCTTTCGGATAAAAGGTTGGTTCTCAAGCTGCTGGACAACGATCTCAAATGGGACCCCTTGACTAAAAGTATCAAGATCGTTATGTATTTAGCCGGAGCCACCCAGGTAGGAGGGCGCGGTTCGGGCGGCAAAGGCAGCGGCGGCAGGGGAGGCAGGCTCAGCCCGGAGGATATAGCCATCCTGGGGGAACAAAGAAGCAGCGCTTTCAGGAAAGCCAATATGAACTATTACATGGCATTCCAGACCCTGTACCACGCCCTGAACTCTATCAAAGACAATAAATTTATTTATCTTTTTTCAGAAGGGATTTCTTTTTATGCCCGACAGGTGCTCACCAAGGCGAAAGAGGAGTACTGGTTCTTTGTTAAGAAGACAGCCGGTTATTTGGGCCGTTGTGGAGCCGTGCTTTTTATTATCAACCCGGCCGGCGCGGTGTTGAATTACCGGAGCCTGCAATCGGGAGAAGATTCCCTGCGTTTCCTGGCCCGGGAGAGCGGCGGCAAGTATATGGAAGGAGAAACGAAAACCATATCCGCTCAAATCCAGGAAATGAACTGCGCCTATTATGAGATCGCCTTCCCGGACGATGAGTCTTTCGGTGACAAAACCAGGAAGATTACCATCAGTTCGCAGCGAAAAGGGGTGAAGGTTCATACCCTGCGCAGCTTAGAAAAAAGTAAACCCTACAATGAAATGAAAGACATAGAGAAAGAGGTGCTGGTATTAAATTTGTTGAATCCCAGCCCGATCTTCAATTCTCCATTAAAGACCCGCCCCTTAAAAGTTTCCAAAAAGAGTGGTAAGGATGGCGTGCCCCGGTACAAAATCGATTTGCCCCGGGATTTTAAGGAGAAGAGCATCGAAATCTTTAAAATCTGGACACATAACACCAGTCATGAGGCCGATGTAAAAAAGGAAAATTTTGTTACCGGCAAGCGCGCCTTAGAAATAACCATGCCGGCAAAAAAAGATATGGAAGCGCGTATCGTGCTGGTCAGCGAGAGGATAAACACCGCTTTAGTACAGGGGCTTTTCGATGCCAAAGCCAGGAAAGAAGCCATCCTGTCCGGCGCCGCGGAGGAGTTTGTCAAAAAAGTAAAGCAGATGAAGCCGCAGCATATGGAGGCGCTGGCAAAACTCCGGGACGGAGCAGGCGGTTATTGTACAAAATTAGGTGAAGCGGTATTTCACTGTATCTGCAAAGAGACGGTCAGCGAAGTCCTGGATGACATCCGTGTGCAAAAACAGTTAGGGGAATCAAAACTCGATGAAATTACCCGCACCTATCGAGCCGGTTTCAGCGCCAGGGATAATAGGCGGATCGTACGGAGGAAATTGACCAACAAATATGTAAACGATTATCAACTGGTAAACCGCAAAGGCCGGTTAGTCGAACAAAGAAAACTGATCAAAGGAAAAATAAAGAAAGTCGGCGGCAAAGAGGGAGTGTTGAAACTCGATGCCTTTATCTCCAGGAAGGTTTCCCTTTCGCCGCTGACGTTTTTTGGCCCCGGCAGCCAGGATAGGTTTCATTACTGCTTCGTTAAATACGAAAAATTAAAAGGCGTCAAAACGGCGCTGATCGAATGTTTCCCTAAAGACCCGAAAAAGGCCAAAACCATTTTCGGCAAGTTATGGGTAGATTTAGCCGATCATTCCATCATGCGTATCACTGTTAATCCCGTATCCATCGGCGGTTACACCGAACTTTTAAAGCGGGCCAAGTATTATAATTCCAAACTGATTTTAACCTGCCGGATCGATTTTTACAAAAAGCGAAATGGCATTCGTTTCCCCACTAAGGTTTTGGTCCGGGAAGTATACAGCGGCGGCATAGAACTCAGGAAGGTAGTCAAAAAAACGGTCTGGGAACGCAGCAAAACCACATACACTTTTAATGATTACCGGTTTTTCGATGTGGGTGTCCAGCCTGGGGAAGAGGGTGTAGTGAAATAGAACCTGTGGTTGTGTCCTATATCGGGGACAGGTTGTCCCTTAATAATATTTCGTGCAAGTTTGCTAAAAAAAAGAATTTTTTGCTAAACCGGTTGCTGATTAAGGTTTCAGGCCCCCCATGGGTTGGGGGTGCCGCCCCCCTTTCTTTTGGCAATAAAAGTGCTGTGTATTTGTCTTAGGACACGTATAAATTAAAAAGGAGGTATGATGAAACGATTATTAATTCTACTAATTGTAGTAATGGTGGTTTTACCCATTTTTTCCCAGGAGAAAATCACGGAAGAAGTGAAGATCGATTGGTGGGTGCTGCCGCTTTTTGCCATCGATAAAAGCGGCAATTCCGTTCTCGACTTGAAGGATGAGGACATAGAGCTGCAGGTAAACGGCCAAGAAGTAACCGGGTTCACTTTTTATAAGCGGGCCTTCAGTGTAAAGAGCGCCGGTAAGGCGGAGGAAGCCCCAATTGTGGACAAGAGGAAACTGGTTTTCCTATTGTTCGATATTGCCTACACCAGCAATACTAATTTTGAAAGGTCTAAAGACATCGCCAGGGACATGGTGCGCAAAGCGGAAAAAAACACCTTGTTCTCCATTTTAATGATCGACCCCTTATCCGGGCCGGTGTATGTAGGCGGACCGCTCTCCGACAAAAAGCAGCTTCTCTCCCTGCTGGACGATAGTCTCGAATGGGACCCCCTGACGAAAAGTATCAAGATCGTTATGTTTTTAACAGGCGCCACCCAGGTAGGAGGGGGAGGTTCAGGCGGCAAAGGCGCCGGCGGCAGGGGAGGAAGGCTCAGCCCGGGGGAGATAGCCCTCCTGGGAGAACAAAGGAGCAGCGGGTTCAGGAAAGCCAACATGAACTATTACATGGCATTCCAGACCCTGTACCATGCCCTGAACTCGATTAAAGACAACAAGTTTATTTATCTTTTTTCGGAAGGGATTTCTCTTTATGCCCGCCAGGTGCTCACCAAGGGGAAAGAGGAGTACTGGTTTTTTATCAAGAAAACAGCCGGTTATTTAAGCCGCTGTGGAGCCGTGCTTTTTATCGTCAACCCCGCCGGCGCGGTGTTGAATTACCGGAGCCTGCAATCGGGAGAAAATTCCCTGCGTTTCCTGGCCAAGGAGAGCGGCGGCAAGTATATAGAAGGAGAGACGAAAACCATAGCCGCTCAAATCCAGAAAATGAATCACGCTTATTATGAGATCGCCTTTCCTGACGATGAGTCTTTCGGTGACAAAACCAGGAAGATTACCATCCGCTCGCAGCGTAAAGGGGTGAAGGTTCACACCCTGCGCAGCTTAGAAAAAAGCAAATCTTACATGGAAATGAAAGATATAGAAAAAGAGGTGCTGGTATTAAATTTATTGACTCCCAGCCCGCTTTTCCATTCTCCTTTAACAGCCCGTCCCCTAAAAATTGGCAAGAAAAGTGAAAAGGATAGCGTTGTGCGGTACAAGATCAAATTACCCCGGGATTTTAGGGAGAAGAGCGTTGATATTTATAAAATCCGGTTAAATAGAGCCACGAATAAATCCTCGGTAAAAAAGGAAAGTATTGTCACAACGAAGCGTTCCTTAGAAATATCCCTGTCCCGGGAAGAAGGCTCGATTGCCCGTATTGTGCTGGTCAATGGGAAGCAGAGCAGCGCTTTAGTGCAGGGGCTTTTCGATGCCGAAGCGGAGGGAAAGGGCCTCCTAAGGAGCGCCGCCGCGGATTTTGTCAAAAAAGCGAAACAGATGAAGCCGCGGGATGTGGAGGCTTTAACGCGAATCCGGGACGGAGCCGCCGGTTATTGCGCGAAGTTAGTCCAGGCGGTATTTCACTGCATATGCAAAGAGACGGTCAGCGAAGAGCTGGAAGTGCTGAAAGTTATGAATTCGGCTGTGGGAGCGGGAACGGAGAGTATTATTTCTATTGTGGACATTGCTTCTAATATGAGCTACAGCAGTAGGAGGGATGACAATGAATACAGGAAGGTAGTGAAAAGAAAATTAAAAAACAAATATGTGAATGATTACCAATTAATCAGCAATAAAGGCCGGGTAAAAGAACAGCGAAAACTGATTAAAGGCACTATTAAGAAGATCAAAGGCAAGGATGAACTTTTGAAGCTCGACTCTTTCATCAGCAGGAAGATTTCCCTATCTCCGCTATCGTTATTAGGCGGAGAGAACCAGGGCAGGTTTGATTACCGTTTTGTGAAATACGACCGGTTAAAGGGGGTCAAAACCGCTGTTCTCGCTTGTTTTCCCAAGGGCACAGCCAACATTAAATCGGTTTATGGGAAAATCTGGGTAGATTTAGAGGATTTTTCGGTAATGCGTATGTCTGTCAATCCTGTCTCGATCGGTGGTTACGCTAACCTGATGAAATTTGCCGGGGATTACAAAGCCAAATTAGTCTTGACCTGCGATATTAGTTTTTTCAAGAAGCGTAATGGTATTCGTTTCCCTACCAGGGTTTTGATCCGGGAGTTGTACATCGGTGATATGATTAAAAGTATAGTAAAGAAGAGCATCTGGGAGCGCAGTAAGACCACCTATATTTTTGATGACTACCAATTTTTCGATGTCTCGGCCACCCCCGGCGAAGAAGAAATAGAAAAGTAGGGGGACAGCGTGTGAGCGCATTTGATTCTAAGTTATAAAAAGTTT
>JAGLSW010000609.1 GCA_023135565.1 Candidatus Aminicenantota bacterium
GGCCCCCGGCAGGGACTGCCCTCCCCACGTGGTGGGGCCGCCGGAGGCAAGATCCTGTGCCGTAGGGTCGAGGTTGGTGATTTCTTGCGTTACTTTATAATCATAAGGCGGATATTCGTAAACCGCTAAACGTGGCTCGGTCTCACCGATAGAATAACCGTAAATGCCTTCATATTCGGATATGTCTTCACCTAACTCCTCTAACTGCCGCAAATATTCGCTGATGGACTTAGATTCGATAATCACGACTTTGCCCATCTTGTTAATAATAGGGCTGTGCACCCGCGTGGCATCATGATCGAATTCCAATATCCGCCTGCCGTAACGGGTAATCCCGATTACCCTGAAAGTGAGACTTTTACCTACACCTGGCAGGTTCAACACATTGCGGTCCGTGGCCAGGAAAGGAAGACCGGCTGTTTTCCTGAGTTCTGCTATGTTCTCCGCCATCATTTCCGCTTCTAAAGGGAAACGGCGAATGGTTTCATGATACTCTTCGGGGATAAGCCCTATGGCTTTTTCTTCAATTTGTTCCTGTACGGCCCGGGCATTGGTGGCAAAATTAAAGTAGTTTTCCATATAACCTTTGACTGTAAAAGTGTAGTAGTTCAAAACCCCGATCTCATTCAATACCTGGCGCAGCCGGGCCGTATGCCCCCGGCGCGAAGAGGCGGTGGTCAACACATGCTGGTTGGTCACGGTCCAACCGGCTGAAGCCAGTTTCCTGACTGCTTCCCGGGCTTCGGGGGTAATTTCCAGGGGCGACTCGAAATGGGTCTGAATAACAAATTGCTCGATGCCGATTTGAGAAGCCTTTTTCTTAAAACCGGCAAGACTTTTCGTCAACTCCGGGGTGACTCGCTGGGGCAAATACACGGGCAAACGGGTGCCTAACCTGACACGCACAATTTCCGCGTATTTTTCTCCGTCTTTCCTTTTTTCATTGGCGGCCCGCTTCTTTAAAGCCATTTCATAAACGGCGTCCAAAATACCGTCCAGGGTTTTATCGGAACTCATCAGCGCATCTCCGCCAGTAATCAAAATATCGCGCAGTTGGGAATCTTTCTCAAAATACTCCATTAAATGAATTAATCGCTGCGACCAAGTTTCACCGGGTTTTAGCTTTTTGAGATTAAAATTCAAACGACCTACCTGGAAATTATACATCCGCTGGCAGGAAGCGCAGAGTCCTCCGCAGGCGCGGCCCATGGTGTCGGGTATCAAAATAGCCACTTCCGGGTAACGGCGGTGAATGTTGTGGCGTGAGGGCAGCAGCCAACCGGCGGCATTGGGTTTCCCCGGTTCCACGGCGTCTTCCTTTTCCCAGGCTGCGATGTCGCCGAACTCATCCACCAACTGGCGGCTGTAAACCACGTAATAGCGGATGGCCAGGTCCGCGCCGATGGCAAAATAAGGCACCCGCACGTGCAAAAGCGAAAGATAATAAGGATTAACGAAAATCGGTATGCCGGCATCTTCGGCTTCATATAAAATCTTCATGGTGTCGGGGTCTAAGGAATAACCCAACATTTCGTTCAAAAGGTCGGCGGAACGAACGGCAAAACGAAGATGAAAACTGCTCTCCTGCCACCATTCGAGGACCTGTAAGAATTTTTGTTCATGGGACATGCCGGGTTCGAAACGGTATTTGGCAGATTTGATTTCGCCTTCGTCTATTTTACGGATGATTATTTCCAGGATGCGGTCGCGGTTCTCCTCGCGCAGCTTGATGATGCGCGGGTCTAAACCGGAGGGGAACCTTTTCATCCATTTTTCTACTTTTTCCCGGTCGGGAAGCTGGGCCTGGCTTTTCCCGGCAAATTGGCGGAACAAATGCAGCATATCCTCGAAAAAAAAGGGTTTAGCACCGCCGGTGCCGTGGGTAACAGCCAGCCATATCATTTTGATAGGGTTGCTGACGGCTATCTCGCCGCGCAGGTTAAGGTCGGGAAATTCCCTGCCGGCATTTTCGATATAATCGAGAATGCGTATGGCGGCATAATCGGACCATCCTAAAGATTCGAAACCTTTCCGCGCCGACTGATGCAGGCGTTCGTTTTTATAGAATTTGAGAGCTTCGGGCCGGGTTTGCAGTTCTTCCATCACCCAGTTTTTGACTCCTACCAGGGCTTCGGTTTCATTCCTGGCATTTCTCATAATTTCTTCGAGTTTGGGGTTTTCTTTTAATAGTTGTTTGAGCAGCCTGTGGGATTTTACCGTGATGGCAATCCGGTCAAGTTCTGCGATTTCCGGGCGGATAGTGTTTCTTTTTTGCTGCCCTTTTTTTGATCGCATGTTAACCTCCTGCCCTTATTGTATTCCTTTTTGACAGACTTTTCAAGCCCCTTCTTGCCTCCGGCGGCCCTGCC